>JBGUER010000076.1:0-14762 GCA_041821285.1 Clostridiaceae bacterium | reverse complement strand
GGTTTATTTAGAACAGAATTTTTGTATATGAATAGTACAACTTTTCCAACAGAAGAAGAACAATTTAAAGCATATAAAGAAGTTGCTTCAAAAATGAATCCTAAGCCTGTAGTTATAAGAACTTTAGATATAGGTGGAGATAAAGAGTTGCCATATTTAGATATTCCAAAGGAAATGAATCCTTTCTTAGGGTATAGAGCTATAAGACTTTGTTTAGATAGAAAAGATATATTTAAAGTTCAGTTAAGAGCACTTTTAAGAGCTTCAGCTTATGGAAATTTAAAGATAATGTTTCCTATGATAAGTGGACTAGAAGAAATATTAGAGGCTAAGAAAGTATTAAAAGAATGTATGGAAGAGCTTAAAGCTGAAGGTTTTGATATAAATGAAGATCTTGAAGTAGGAATAATGGTAGAGATACCAGCAGCTGCTGTTAATTCAGAAGAGCTTGCTAAATATGTTGATTTCTTTAGTATAGGAACAAATGATTTAATTCAATATACTTTAGCAGTAGATAGATTAAATGAAAAAGTTTCATATTTATATAACCCACTTCATCCTAGTGTGTTAAAATTAATAAAGATGACAATAGATGCAGCTCATAAGGCAGGTAAATGGTGTGGTATGTGTGGAGAAATGGCAGGAGATTTAGATGCTATTCCTACACTAGTTGAATATGGGTTAGACGAATTTTCAATGAGTGCAAGTTCGATTTTAAGAGCTAAAAAGCTTATAAATAACATATAAAATAGGAGGAATAAAAAATGGTAGAAAAGAGTGTAGAAATAACTAATAAGACAGGTCTTCATGCAAGACCAGCTTCAGAATTTGCAAAAGCAGCTGGTAAATTTAAAAGTAAGGTGTTTGCAGAACTAGATGGAAGAAAATGTAATGCTAAAAGTATTATAGGAATAATATCTTTAGGTGCAAGCCAAGGAAAAGTTGTAACTGTATCGGCTGAAGGTGAAGATGAAAAAGAAGCAGTAGAAGCATTATCTTCTTTATTAGCTAGTTTTACTGATTAATATTAAATAAACCATACCCTATAAAAATATAAATAGAGGATACTTATTTTTATTTAAGTATCCTCTATTATCATTTAATTTATTTTTTCTATTTTAACTAAATTTAGTATTTTTTCTATATCTTCTGGTTTTCCAGTTTGAGTTCCATCTGTCATAACATTAGCAGTACTAACCGCAGAGGCTAATTTAAGAGTTTGATCTAAAGGATAGTTTTGTTCTAAGGAAAATGCCAAAGCAGCAACCATTGAGTCACCTGCACCGACAGTGCTTTTTACAGTTACTTTTAAGCCATGAACCTTTAGGACTTCATCTTTTGTGATTAATAAAGAACCCTCACCACCTAAAGAGACGACTACTATATGTACACCTGAGTTTATAATTTTTCTACTAACTGAAATAATGTCATCTTCATTATTAATGGTTACATTAAAAGTAGCTTTTAGCTCATCTATATTTGGCTTTATTAAGTATGGAGCAGCTTCTATTCCCTTTGTAAATAATTCTGCTTCTGCATCTAATATTACTTTTGCGTTAGTTTTCTTTATATCTAAAATTAAATCTTTATATATATTAGTGTTAAGGCCTTTTGGAATGCTGCCAGATAAAACTACTACATTTTTTTCATCTTTATATTTATTAAGAAGAGAAATTATTTTATCTTTAAGTAAATCAAACATGGATTCATCAACTTGGAAATTTTCATTTATATCTGTGTATTGATTATTAATTTTATCTACAATTTTTAGATTAACTCTAGTTTCTCCTTTGGTTTTTATAAAATCATTTTCAATATTTTCATTATCTAAATGATTTTTTATAAAATCACCGTTAGCACCTGCGAGTATTCCAAGTGCAATGCTTTTACCACCAAGAACTTTTAGAACTTTTGATACGTTTATTCCTTTACCACCCGCATCAAGTCTTGAGTTATCTACTCTATTTACTGTTCCTAATTTAAAATTTGATATGTTTATAGTTTTGTCTATAGCTGGATTTAAAGTAAGTGTTAAAATCATTTAAGTATCTCCTTTATTCGCTTATTTTTATATTTAAATTCAAATTTTTATAGCTATCTAGTATTTCTTTATCTATATTATTGTCGGTTATTATAAAATCTATGTCAGCAAATCCACATATTTTTGATAAAGTTATTTTATTAAATTTAGAGTGGTCTGCCACTATTATTACATTATTAGCTATATTAATCATAGCTTTTTTAGTTAGAGCCTCATTTATATCCGGTGTGGTTAGTCCATTTTTAATAGATACGCAATTTACACCTATAAAGGCTTTGTCTACTATAAATTTGTTTATAATATCTAATGTTAGAGCGCCTACAATAGAACGCGTAGGAAGCCTATATGAGCCTCCTATTATTATAAGATTTATATTGTTTTTATTAGATAATAATAATGAAATGTCTAATGAATTTGTTATTACGGTTAAATTTTTAGCAGTTAAATTTCTTGCAATTTCTAAAGTAGTAGTACCACTATCTAAAAGTATGGTGTCATCATCTTTAATTAATGAAGCGGCAACTTTTCCAATTTTAATTTTTTCATCTAAATATTTATCTTTTTTTTCATTAAAACTAGGCTCAAATTTTTTGAATTCAATAGGTACAGCACCACCAAAGGTTCTAGTTAAGAGAGATTTTTCTTCAAGTTCTTTTATGTCTCTTCTAATGGTAACTTCGGAAACTTCAAATTCTTTTGATAATTTACTAACTAAAACAGTTCCTTCAAGTTCTAATTTATTTAAAATACTTTGTTTTCTTTCCTGGCTGAACATAATACCCTCCTGTTACTTTGTAAGTGTGTTCGTTTGGTTTCATTATATTTCATTTATGTTCGAATGTCAATTCAAATAATCAATTATGTATGCTTTAAAGATAATTTGAAATTTTATCATATATAATTCATAATAATAGTAAATGTTACAATTTTAAAATTATAAATGGAAGGGTGAGATATTTTGATTTATGACATTAATAAAGAATATACAATAAAAGTTTTAGAAGATTTATTAAATACTCCAAGTCCAAGTGGCTTTTGTGGCAACATAATGAATAAAATAGAAAACTATGTTGAAGATTTAGGTTTTGATATTAAATTTACAAATAAAGGTGCTGCAGTTATTACCATAGAAGGAAAGGATGATAGTAGCTTTTTAGGTTTATCTGCTCATGTGGATACTTTAGGTGCTATGGTTAGATCTATAAAAAGTGATGGTAAAATTAGATTTGCTTCTATAGGGTCTTATATGATGTCAACTGTGGAAGGGGAATATTGCACTATTCATACAAGAGATGGGAGGAAATATTCAGGCACAGTTTTAACTAATAAGCCTTCTGTTCATGTATATAAAGATGCAAGAACTCAAGAAAGAAATGAAGAAAATATGGAGATAAGATTAGATGAGGTAATATTAAATAAAGAAGATACTATGAAATTAGGAATAGAAGTTGGGGATTTCATATCTTTTGATCCTAGAACTATAATATTAAATAATGGATTTATAAAATCAAGACATTTAGATGACAAAGCTGGAGTTTCAGTTTTATTTGGTTTTATGGAATATATAAAAAGAAATAATATAAAACTAAAAAAAGGAGTTAAAATTCTTATTTCATCCTATGAAGAAGTAGGCCATGGAGCTTCTTATATACCTAATGATATAGATGAGTTTATTGCAGTTGATATGGGGGCCATGGGAGAAGATTTGAATTGTACAGAGCAGCAAGTATCTATTTGTGCAAAAGACTCTTCAGGCCCTTATGACTATAATATTATTTCAAAATTAATAGAAAGAGCAAAAGAAAATAATATAGATTATGCTATGGATATATATCCATTTTATGGTTCGGATGTATCCGCGGCTTTGCGAGGAGGAAATAATATAAAGGGAGCTTTGATAGGACCTGGTGTTCATGCATCTCATGGAATGGAAAGAACACATATTAATGGTATAATAAATGCTACAATGCTAATTTTAAACTATATAATATAATGCAAAACAGTTAACCACTTAAAAAATAAGTCGTTAACTGTTTTTTATTATTGAAAGGTTTCTTCTGCATTGTGAGGAGATGTTTCAGTTAAAAAATAATCATATCTTAAATTTCCACCTACAGGGTCATCCCAAGTGGTATCTACATAATACCAAGTGCCTGATATTAAAACTTGGTTCCAAGCGTGGGCTCCACCATCGCTAGTTGTTCCTGTAATAATCTTACAATCCAAGCCTGCGAGTTTACATAATCTATAAAAAGCTGAAGCATAACCTTCACATACAGCAAATCCTTTTACTAATACACCGTAATCTGTATGGGATTCTTGACCAGATTCGCTATAAGTAGTGTTATTAATAATATAATCATGAATAGCCAGAGATTTGTCATAATCAGACATGCCACTTTTGATTATTGAGTTTATAATTGATGAAGATTTTGATTCAGAAGTAGATTTCCATGTTCTTAGTGTATCTGCGGATATCGTATTTGAATTATAATCTAAGTAATCTATGGTTAAAGTCATAATAGCTTGTGATGAATTATTGCTTAATGTAGAATAACTTGCATTAATGTTTATGCCTCCAGAGTATCTGAGTGGTGTAGCATACCATAATGATGTAACTACATCAGTCTTGTAGGTATTTATATCAAAATTATTTATATTTAAAGTTAATTTAGTTGAAAAATCATTTAAGGCATTATTTATTTGGGTTTTATATTCACTTAAGGAAGAAATATTTATTGCATCTGTAGAAGGTGTTAATTCCGCATTATTATTTTCAGTTGGTGAAGCATAAGAAAAATCAATATTTATTATAGCAATATTATCTATATAACTTGCTTTAACATTTAATGAAGATATATTGTTATTATATGAAATTAAATCATTTGTAGAAATATCTAAATATTTTTCTGTGTAATCTAATGTTCTGATTTTTAATTTAAGTGAATTGTTTTTAACAGCAGATTGAACTGATGTCAAATAATTTTTGTAATCTTTAACTTCCATATCTACAGATTCAGATAAAAGAGGATTAGTATTTTTAGTATCTTCTGTAGGGATATTATCAGTTTGTTCAGTAGATTTGTTTTTATCTTCTGAAATGATATTTTCATTATTATCTGTTATGTTAGTATCCGCATAATCTATTTCCGATACACTGTCAGGTAAAGGTGAAGTATCAATTTGTTTTTCCTGGTTAAATGAACAAGAACTAAAAAAAATAGACGTTGTTATAGTCAATATTAATAAATAAATTTTGAATGGATATTTAGTTTTTTTCATAATAAATCACCTCTAAGATTAATATAACAGTACATTATATTAATATCAATATTTATCTAAAAACCTTTATTTCTTTTGTTTAAATAATAAATAAAAACATTTTGAAAATATTATAGAAAACTATAGAAATAAATTAAAAAAAGAGTATAATTTATGTAGTAATATTTGTATTAATATTTGTAATAAAGGTAAAATAAGGGGGATAGATGAATAGGAAAAGGAAACTAATTTTATGGGTTTTTATTGTAGTAATAGTAAGTGGTGTTATTGCATTTATATATATAAATGATAAGAAAAACAATCAAAGTGTGGATGATAATCCAATTAAAATAGATGATAGTATAGATGAAAATATAGATAAAAATATAGATAAAGATAAAATCCTAGAAAAAGTAGGGACAGTTATAAAAGAAAATGACTTATATTTTTTTATTACTGAAAGTGAAAAATATTTAATTATAAATTCTCATGTAATTTCAGAGGAGATATTAACAAATGCAGAGGATATAAATAATAATAAAAAATTCAGGATTATGTTTAAAAATCAAGGTGAAGGAAATATATTGTACGTAAATTCAGCACCTGAAATAGAAGAGAATGTTGATTTTAACATAGACTATGGAGAAATCGATTTATCTGAATCTGAAAATGATGGTATTATTTCTAAGAATAATTTTTTTGATGAAACTAGTTTAGATGAAGAAAGTGTGGAAGCTGTATTAAAACTTTTAGGAGGACAAGTAAAACGAACTAGGTTTCAAAAACATGAAATGGATAATGGAGATAAATACTATATTATATCTATGTATTCTAAAACAGTAGATGATGATATGGAAGCAGATACTATATTTGATTTGGTATATAATATTAATGCAAATAGCGTACCTAATGAAAGTTATATTAGTAATGTGAGTATGGATTCTATAACTAACTATGATAAATACACTATGGAAATGTTTCTTAAAATATATAAAAATGAAAATCAAAAACTATTTTTAACAACTAATTTATGTAAGGCTTATGAAAATTATTTAAAAAGTTATATAGAACAGCATATAGAGAATAATACAGAAGATGGTAATAGTTTAGTGATAGATATAGGGAGTTTTGGAGATACGGTTTATTTGTCAATATTAAATAGTAAAAATGAAGAATAAAAATACCAAGATAATAAATTATCCTGGTATTTTTTTAACCTTTAACAGCTCCGCCTATTGTAAGAGCTTTTTCTACTTGATTACTAAATAATATATAAACCAAAATTGTTGGAATACTAGCTATTACCATAGTAGCACCCATAGCTCCCCAGTTAGTTGTAAATTGGCCTTGGAAGAATAACAAACCTAATGGTAGTGTTTTCATAGTTTCTTCGGATATTAAAACAAGGGCTATTGGGAACTCATTCCATGCTTGAAGGAATGTAAATATAATAAGTGTCGCTATAGCAGGAACTACAGTTGGAACTATTATGCTAAAGAATGTTTTGAATATTCCAGCTCCATCTATACATGAAGCTTCTTCTAGCTCAACTGGTATTCCTCTAAAGAAACCATAAAATACTAAAGATGAAAATGCTAAATTGAAAGCTGTATATGGTATTATAAGTGATAAATAACTATTTGTTAATCCTAAATTTCTAACTATTATAGCAAGTGGAATTAGGATTGCTTGAACGGGTATAAACATACCTATTGATATATATATTCTTGCAAAATTTTGACCTTTCCATTTCATTCTTGATGTGGAATAAGCAAACATAAGAGCTATTAATATAGTTAAAGCAACAGTTATTACTGAAACTACTATACTATTGAAGAAATATTGTGGCACATTGTATTGGGTCCAAGCATCAAAATAGTTTTCAAAATGCAATTTAGTTGGTGGTCCAAAGGGATTTGAAACAAATATCTCATCATTATTTTTAAATGAGTAAAACAGCATCCATATTAAAGGATAAAGAGATATTAAACCGTAAACCCACAAAAATATATTGTATAAAATATCTCCAAAATTAAATTTACCTTTTTCTTTTATATTTTTTGTCATTACGATACCTCCTTAAGATACTGTTTTTTCTCTAGCAACTAGTCTATTGATAACTAAAACAGCAATCAAGCATTCTAATACTAAAGAGGTTGCAGCTGCAAGACCATAACCATATTTGCCAGTTCTATAAGCTGAACTATACATCATATAAGTTAGTGTGTAGGTAGAATTTCCAGGTCCACCACCAACCATTATAAACATATTAGTAAAGGCGTTTAGGCCACCTGTTATGGACATTATAAGACAAAATTTATAAGTTTCAGCTATTAAAGGAATAGTTATTTTTATGTGAGATATAAATCTTGAAGCACCATCTATTTGCGCAGCTTCGTAATAATCAGCTGGTACAGACTTTATACCTGCTAAAATTAATGAAAAATGATAACCCATATATTGCCAAGCGTTTACAAAAGCAATAGCATATATAGCATTATTTCTATCGCTTAACCAATCTTGGTGAAAATTCAATCCTATAATTTCGAAAAATTTATTTAACAAACCAAATTCTGCATTAAATACAGATAACCATAATTGACATACAACGGTTATTGAAAGAACAACGGGTAAAAAATATACGATTCTAAAAAAGTTTCTTCCTTTTACTTTTACATTTGAAACAGCAAAAGCTAATACAGTTCCTATTCCAAGTTGAAATATTGTGATGAAAATTGCAAAAATAAGTCCATTTTTAATTGATATTTTAAATACACTATCATTTAATAATTTTGCGTAATTATCTAATCCTATAAAGGTTCCAGAACCTAGACCATTCCATTTATATAAACTTCTATAAACGACTTGGAAAAGAGGCCACATTACCATAACAGTAAATATCAAAATAGCTGGAAAAGTAAAAACGAAAATTGCTTTTTTATCTCCAAAAAATTTTTTCATTAAAACACCTTCCTGTCAGTTTTCTTTTAATAATAAAACAGCTTACCACAGCTTTTATTTAGTTTTAAAGGCAATCTCACTTAGTAAGATTGCCTTTGATTTTTACTTACTCTTCGTTTATTGCTTTATCTATTTCTGTTACGAACTCTTCTGGTGTGTAATCAGGAGTTAATAAGAATTGACTTTGATCTTCTAAAGCAACTTTAACTGTAGGGTTTGATAAACCCCAATCGAATTTAGTATAGCTAGTTATTGTATCTAATGAATCTGATAGTTTTTGCATCATAGCAGGGAATTCAACTTCTTTTTCTATTGAACTATCAACTTTTACAGCTAATAATGGATTTGCTCTTTTCATGTATTTTGCTTCACAGTATTTTTCTGATATGAAAGCAGCTACTTCAACAGCTAAATCTTTATTTTCTGAATAAGGAGATACTGCATATCCACCAGGAGCTCCGCCACCACTCATAGCATAGCTAACTTCTCCAGCGTTTGATGTTGGATACCACATCCAATCTACTGAATCTCCAAGTTTTTCTGTAGAAGCTTGGATTTCCCATTGACCATTAATAAACATAGCAGCTTTTCCTTCATAGAATAATGAAGCAGCTTGGTCGTAGTTTAAGTTTGTAGCACCTTCTGGAAGCATTCCAGCTTTAACTAATTCATGTAATCTTTCTGCAGCAGTTGTGTATGCATCGTCGGAAGCTAAAGCAGTACCTTTATCTAAAGCATCGACACCAGCTGGATTCAAACCAGTTGCTAATGTATCATATAAAGCAACGCAAGGCCATTTTTCTTTTGCAAATATTGAAAGTGGAGTTATATCATTTTCTCTAAAAGTTTTAACAGCAGCTAAAAGTTCGTCATAATTTGTTGGAACAGCAACATTGTATTGTTCAAATAAATCTTTGTTGTAGAACCATAAAACCATTTCGTTTCCAGCATATGGGAACGCGTAACAATGACCATCATTATTGTATAAGATATTATCAGCTGTATCATAAACTTTGTCTCCAAAGCCAGTGCTGTCTAAATAATCATCTAGAACCAAGATATTATCTGATTCTTTAAAATTATTTATTTGATTTAAACTAACTTGATATATATCTGGAAGATTTCCAGTAGCCGCATATGTTTGAAGTTTCTGACCATCATCTTGTGCTTGAACATCTAATTCAAGTTTTACATTTGGATAAGCTTCAGCAAGTTGTTCTACTGCATAATCGTATGGAATCTTTGTGTCCTCATCTGAATATTGAGCATAAATTTTTAATGTTACTATACCATCTTTGTCAGCAGCATCTTTATCGGTAGAGCTACCACATCCTTGTAATGGAAGTACAAGCATCATAGATAGTAAAGCAATACTTATTGATTTTTTTGAAAGTTTTTTCATTTCTTTCCCCCTAAATAATAATTTTTTTACTTTCTGAACTTAGTATAGATGAAAACCTTTACTGTTTGAAGGGAAAAATCAATGTAAATTTGTACTTTTCAAAAATTATAAATTTCTAATGAAATTTACTTATAAATTCCTAGTGGAATTTACTTGGTGATATTCCAAAGTGTTTTTTAAAACTTTTACTAAAATACCCAGGATCATTAAAACCAACCATATAGGATATTTCAGCCAGTTTATAAATGTTTTCGCTAAGAAGTTCCTTTGATTTTTCCATTCGTATTTTATTAATATATTCTGATACCGTCATACCTATTTCCTTTTTAAACATTGAACGTAAATAAGTTTCATTTATATATTGAGATTTAGCTACATTTGATACAGTTATGCTATTGTCATTAAAATTATTATTGATATATTTAATAGCTTCTTTAGCTATTTTTGAAGATCTTCCATTTTTATTATTTTTATAATAATCCATAGCTTTTTCATACAAATTAGCAATCCAATTTTCTTGTTCTTTTCTAGTAGATAGATTTTCAAATTCTTCATAGGGTAGAAAATTTTTCCCAAGAACATCTATTATATTCCTACCCGATTGAACTATATAGGACAAGAGCAAGGAGATTAGACCTACATTTATTATTTTTGTATATTCAGTTGAAAGATTATTATCTTTTATATACAAAAAAATTTCATTTAAAGTATTTGTAGTGGCGTCATTATTATTTTCTCTTAAATATTTTAAGAGTTTTTCGTTCTTTTCTATAGAATAGAAACCATAATTTCTATTTTGCTCTGGAATATCACGGTATTTTATGATTTTATTCTTCCCTAAATAATACATACTATTCAAAGCATCTATGGATTCTAAATAAGATTTTCTAAGACCAATAAATCCTGAATGCAGCCCACCAACACCAATAGTTATTGATATGTTTAAATTATTATTTATTAATTCATTAAATTTTTCATAATCTTCTAGATTAAAATTTTCTGCTAAGGAGTTATTTTCAAATTCTAAAATAGATATAATTCTTCCTTCATAGTCAGTTAATGTGTAATGATTCACATTATTTTCTACTATTTGTGCTAAAAGATTTGATACTGTATTTTTCCAAAGAAGATTTTCTTCTATTTTTTCTGATTTTTCTTGAGTTTTATCTATATCACAACACAGAATCATGAATAATTTAGAATCAAATTTTACGCCATAGGATAGAAATTTATTTTCTATTTCATTAAAAGAATCATTATTTTCATTATAAAATATATTATTAAACAAATCATTTCTCAATATTATTTGATTGCTTTCTTCTAATATTTTAGCTTCGTAGGATTTATTTATATTATCTTGAAGCTTTAAAAGAGTTAAAATTAGTTCTTCTTTTTCAAATGGTTTTAAAATATAGTCTGATACCCCTATCTGTAGTGCTTTTCTTGCATATTCAAATTTACTGTATCCAGTTATTAAAACAACGCTTATGTCAGGGTATTTGTTGTAGAGTTTTTCTGCAAGTTCAAGACCATCCATTTTAGGCATGCTTATATCAGATAATACTATATCAGGATAATATATTTTGGCCTTTTCAAGAGCCTCTTCTCCGTTTTTAGCTTCACAACAAATAGTAAATCCGTAAGATTCCCAGTCTATACAGGTTTTCAAATATTCTCTAAATTGTGGACGATCTTCTGTTATCATTATTTTAATCATTTTATATCATCTCCTTTTATTAAAGGTAGAGTTATTGTAATAGTTGTCCCTTTATTTAATTTACTTTTTATATCAAAGGTTATGTCTTCTTTGAAGAACATTTTTAATCTATCTTGAACACTAGATAATCCAAAATGAGTTTTAGAACTCTTATTAAAATTATTTTGAATCTCATTAAGTTTAATGCTGTCCATGCCTATGCCGGTATCTATGATTTGTAAAATAATAGTTTCATCTAATTTATAGGCTTTAATAGTTAATAATCCAAATTTATCGGAATTTTTAAGACCATGATAAATTGCGTTTTCTACAAGAGGCTGAAGGGTTAATTTTAATATTTTATAATTTAATACATTATCATCTACTATTATTTCGTAATTAAAAACATCGGAATATTGATATCGTACAAGTGATAGGTAATCTTTAACAGTTTTAATTTCTTCTCCAAGTGATATGATTTCAGAACCTCCACTTAAAGTTCCACGATAAAAATCAGCTAAAGCTTTTGTGGTTTTCTTTGCCTCTTTATTTCGTCCCATATCAGATAAAGTATAGATTACATCTAGACAATTATATAAAAAATGCGGTTTAATTTGTTCTTGAAATAGTGCAAGTTCATATTTTCTTTTTTTCTCTTGTTCTTCATTTATTTTAGAAACTAAAGTTTCAATTCTAGATGACATTTTATTATAACCTGCGGCTAGAACTCCAAGTTCATCTTTTGAATTTATAGTTAAATTTACACTGAAATCTCCATGACTTACTCTTTTCATACCAAATTTTAATTTTTCAATAGGATGAGTAATTAAATTTGCTATTATATTACTAACCAATATAATAAATATAATAAGTAGAACAACTAAAACTATCATAATGAAATTAGTAGTATCAAGTTCTTTGGTAACGTCTTTTAAAACGGATTCACTTACCAGGGTCCAATCCATAGATTTAAACGGGACTTTTGTAACAACAGTATCTGTTTTATTTATTTTTAGTATTCGGGAAGTATCAGTACTGTCTACAAAATCTAGTAGATCTTCATTTTCCAAAGGTTTAAGCAGTGAATTTGATTTATTAGAAGATATAGTTACATTTCCACCATCTAGTATGTAATAATTGCTACTTTGATTATCAATAACAGATGCTATAGAACTTTCATGGATATTTAAAAATAAATATCCTAAAGTTTTACCAGTTTTTATATTTAAAACTTTTTTAGCTAAAATAGTTGATGGCTGGTTCGAGTCAGTATTTAAAAATTTTCTGGTAGTCATGGGGTACCAGTAGTTTTTACCGGTGGTATTTTTTAAATTGTCCAATAATATAGAGGAGTTTAAGTCATTTACATTTTTATTTAAATAAATATTTGTAAAATAGAAATTGTCTTCAGCATCTAAATATGCTATTGAGTCTACATCATTAAAAACTAATTTTCCATAATAAAGTTCATTAGAAATATCGTTATAAAAGCTTTGTGAATTCTCATCGGTATATTTTTCCACAACTCTGTTTATATTTATTGTAAGCATATTAGCGCAAGCCTCGGTATTTTTGAGCTTTCCTTCTATTTGACTTATTATTAATTTGTTATTATCTGTTAGGTTGGTAAATGTTCTATCTATTATAGTATTTTTATATGATGCAGTTGAGTAGATGGAGACTATAATAAGTGGTATTATGCTAAGAGGTATAAATGACAATACTAATTTATATTTTATTGATAAATTTTTATAATTTTGTTTTAGTTTTTTCAAAATAACACAACCCCAATAGTAGATTTTATAAGTATTTTAATATAATTGTATGATAATTATATCATAAGAAATGTTATAATTAAATTTACAAACTATTGCTTGTATAATTTAGTTATAACATATACAATTTTTTAGAAAAGAAAAATTAGGAAGGTGAAATATGAAAATATTTAATTACCAAGGCGGTTTTTACGCATTTGGAACTAAGCTGTTTGAACTCATTGTATTAAATTTTGTTTTTTTAGCAACAACTATTTTAGGAATTGGGATAACTACGGGAGCTTCTTTAACAGCTTTACTTTATTCTATAAATAAAACTATAAGGAAAGAAGAAGGATATGTACTAAAAAATTATTTTAAAAGTTTTAAAGAGAATTTTAAGCAGTCTACTATTTTGTGGGTAATATTATCTATAGGATATTATATTGTGTATATTAATTTAGAAAAATTAGATTTATATGGTAAAACTGCTACTGTGGTAAATGTAGTTGTTTATGTTTTTTTAGTAGAGTTGATTTTCATAACTATATATAGCTTTCCGCTTATTGCAAAAGTTAATATAGGTAATAAAGAAGCTATTAAAAAATCCATATTATTATCACATAAGCATCTTTTAACTTCATTAACTTGTGCTAGCGTTGTTGTAGTCTCTTATCTTTTAGTTACAAAGGTTCATGCTATTTTTATTTTAATAGCTTTTTCTCTTCCTGGATATTTTATTATGAGACTTGTCTATGAAAATATATTAATGAAATATATCCCAAAAGAAGCGCTTGAAGAAGCAGGAGAAATAAATAGAGACAAATAAATATTTTATAATAGTTAAAAGGAGGAATAATTATGGCATGTAATTGTGGTAAATGTGGTCATGAGATTTGTACATATAGAGTGCCTATATTTTCGAATTTAAGTTCTGAGGAAATGATAGAGGTAACTAAATTAATTGTTCACAAAAACTATGAAAAAGGTGAAAATATTTTTTTAGAACAAAATGAATTAGATAGTTTAATTATTATAAATAAAGGAAAAGTTAAGGCATATAAATATACAGCAGAAGGAAAAGAACAAATTCTATATATTTTTTCACAAGGAGATTTTTTGGGTGAAAATAATCTTCTCAAAAATACAAAAGCTTCTTATAATGTAGAAGTTTTGGAGAAAACATATATTTGTACTATAAAAAAAGAAGATTTTCAGAAACTTATTATAGAAAAACCTAAAATTGCACTAAAAGTTATAGAAGAGCTTAGTAGAAGAATAGAAAGGCTTGAGAATTCAGTGCAAAATATGGGTACAAAGAATTCTGAAATAAGAGTTAATCTAGTGTTACTAGAATTTATAGAAAGGTATGGTATACATAGTAATGAAGGAATTGTTATAAATTTACCTCTTAGTAGAGAGGGAATAGCAAATTATATAGGGGTAACTCGTGAGACTGTAAGTAGAAAATTAAGTCTTTTATATGATGAGGAAATTATAGATATAATAGGAAATAAAAAAATCATAATATTAAATAAAGAAGCATTAGAAGATTCCATAAAATAAACAAGTAAAACAGGATATATATTTTCCTGGTTTTTTTTTTTGAAATTATGATATGAATCACAGTTTTTCAGTGTTAAATGT
>JBGUER010000075.1:0-15053 GCA_041821285.1 Clostridiaceae bacterium | reverse complement strand
AAGATATTTATTTAAATGTTCGTATTTGTTTAGATTGATTTATTATTAATGTTTACAACTACATTATACGAGGAGGAATATCATGAAAAAAATTATATTAACTGGCGGAGGTTCAGCAGGGCACGTTACTCCCAATTTAGCTTTAGTTCCCAAATTAAAAAAATCAGGTTATGAAATATTATATATTGGCTCTAATAACGGTATAGAAAAAGAAATTATAGAAAAGAATAATATAAGATATAAATCTATAAGTACAGGAAAACTTAGAAGATATATGGATATAAAAAACTTTTCTGATCCATTTAAAGTTATAAAAGGAGTGTATGAAGCTTATAAAATAATAAAAGTAGAAAAACCTGATGTAATATTTTCTAAAGGCGGTTTTGTATCCGTACCAGTAGTTATAGGAGGTAAATTAAACAAAATTCCTGTTATAGCACATGAATCAGATATTACACCAGGACTTGCAAATAAAATTGCAGCACCCTATTGTAAAAAAATATGTGTAACTTTCCCTGAATCTTTAGATTATATCAAATCCAGTAAAGGTGAATTAACTGGAACACCAATAAGGAAAGAATTAGAAGATGGAAATAAATTGTTAGGAAAAAAGATTTGTGGCTTTAAAAACGAAAAAAGAATTTTAATGATTATAGGAGGAAGTTTGGGTTCAAAATTAATAAATGATCTTATTAGAAATAATTTAAAAGAAATTTTATTGGATTTTAATATCATCCATATATGTGGTAAAGGTAATTTAATTGCTAAACTAAACAACATTGAAGGATACAAACAGTTTGAATATGTATCTGAGGATCTACCACATTTAATGAATGTTTCAGATTTTTTTATATCCCGTGCTGGTGCAAATGTAATATTTGAACTTTTATATTTAAATAAACCTAGCATTTTGATTCCCTTATCTAAAAAAGCAAGCCGTGGAGATCAAATTTTAAATGCACAATCATTTGAAAAATCTGGGTATAGTTTAGTGTTAGAAGAAGAACAATTAAATGAGAAAGAATTATTAAAGAAATTGAAACAACTAAAAATGAAAGAAAAAGAATTGATAAATAATATGAAAAACAGTGAAATAAAGAGTGGTACAGATAAAATAGTAAATGTAATACAGCAATATTCGAATTAAGTATTTTTCAAGTAAAATTTACCCAAAAAAGTTTACTTAATGAGAAATATAGTGTATATTATTAATGTGTGGATTGTTAAGAAAATTTTTATATAAATAGGAAACTTTAATAGTATCTTATATTTATATACACATTTAAGAAACAGTTTCTTGAAAATAGTAATTATATCTTAACAAAAAAACAATAATATGAAAGAAGGGGTTATCAGTGAGTAAAAAATTTAAAACAATGGATGGGAATACTGCGGCTGCTTATGTAGCATATGCGTTTACAGATGTAACTGCAATATATCCTATAACTCCATCTTCTCCAATGGCAGAGCATATAGATGAATGGAGCTCCCAAGGAAAGAAGAATTTATTTGGTCAAACAGTAAAGGTTATGGAAATGCAATCAGAAGGAGGAGCATCTGGTGCGGTTCATGGTTCATTACAAGCTGGAGCATTAACAACAACTTTTACAGCTTCTCAAGGTTTACTTTTAATGTTACCTAATATGTACAAAATAGCTGGTGAATTACTTCCAGGCGTTTTTCATGTAAGTGCAAGAGCGTTAGCTGCAAATTCTTTATCAATATTTGGAGATCATCAGGATGTTATGGCAACAAGAGCTACAGGATTTGCTATTCTTGCTGAAAGTAATGTTCAGGAAGTTATGGATTTAAGTGGTGTAGCACATCTTTCATCAATAAAATCTAAAGTACCTTTCTTAAGCTTTTTTGATGGATTTAGAACATCTCACGAAATTCAAAAAGTTGAATTAATAGACTATGCCGATTATGCTAAAATGCTTGATTGGGATGCAGTTAAAGCATTTAGAAATAATTCATTAAATCCAGATCACCCAGTAACAAGAGGAACAGCTCAAAATCCTGATATTTATTTCCAGGAAAGAGAAGTTGTAAACCCATTCTATGAAAACATTCCTAGTGTAGTAGAAAAATACATGGCTGAAATAGGAAAAGTTACAGGAAGAAAATATGACTTATTTAATTATTATGGAGCAAAAGATGCAGATAGAATTATAATTGCTATGGGATCTATTTGTGATACTATGGAAGAAACTGTAGACTATTTAAATGCTGATGGAGAAAAAGTTGGTATGATAAATGTTCATTTATACAGACCATTCTCAATCAAACATTTATTAGCTGCTATACCTGAAACTGTTACTAAAATAGCTGTTTTAGATAGAACTAAAGAACCTGGATGTGCTGGAGAACCATTATACTTAGACATAAGAAATGCGTTCTATGAAAGCGATAGAAACCCTATAATAGTTGGTGGAAGATTCGGACTTGGTTCAAAAGATACAACTCCATCTCATATATTAACTGCTTTTGAAAACCTTAAGAAAGATCAACCTAAAAATGGATTCACATTAGCTATAACTGATGACGTAAGTCATACATCTTTACCAGTTGAAAAAGAAATATCAACTGCAAAAGAAGGTACAGTTGGATGTAAATTCTGGGGTCTTGGTTCAGATGGAACAGTTGGTGCTAATAAAAGCGCTATAAAAATAATAGGAGACCATACAGATATGTATGCTCAAGGATATTTCTCCTATGATTCTAAAAAATCTGGTGGTGTTACAATATCTCACTTAAGATTCGGTAAGAATCCAATAAAATCCCCATATTTGATTCATAATGCAAGTTTTGTAGCTTGTCATAATCAATCATATGTAGATAAATATGAAGTTTTAGCAGGATTAAATGACAATGGAACATTCTTGTTAAACTGTATTTGGGATAAAGATGATGTTGAAAAACATTTACCTGGAAATATGAAAAAATATATAGCAGAACATAATATAAACTTCTACACTTTAAATGCTGTTAAAATAGCTCAAGAGATAGGTCTTGGTGGAAGAATAAATATGATCATGCAAGCTGCTTTCTTTAAGTTAGCAAAAATAATTCCAATAGAAGATGCTGTTAAATATTTAAAAGAAGCTGTTGTTACATCTTATGGTAAAAAAGGTGAAAAAATAGTTAAGTTAAATCATGACGCTATTGATCTTGGAATAAATGCTTTAGTTAAAATTGATGTTCCTGAAGCTTGGAAAGATTCAATAGTTAAAGAAAGAGTTGAATCAGAATCTCCAGCTTTCATTAAAAATATATTAGAACCTATGAATAGACAAGAAGGAGATAAACTTCCTGTTAGTGCATTCATTGGTATGGAAGATGGAACATTCCCAGCAGGAACTGCAGCTTTTGAAAAAAGAGGAATAGCTGTTAATGTACCTCATTGGGTTAAAGATAATTGTATACAATGTAATCAATGTGCATATGTTTGTCCTCATGCTGTAATAAGACCTTTCTTATTAACTGAAGAAGAAAAGAACAATGCACCAGAAAGCTTTGAAACAATTGCAGCTAAAGGATTAAAAACAGCTGAAACTATGAACTTTAGAATGGGAATAAGTGTTCTTGATTGTACTGGTTGTGGAAACTGTGCTGATGTTTGTCCTGCTAAGGAAAAAGCTTTAGTTATGGTTCCAATAGATAAAGAAATACATCAAACTGAAAATTGGGATTATGCTGTAAGAGTTCCTCATAAAGAAAATCCTATGAATAAGAAAACAGTAAAAGGAAGCCAATTTGAAACACCACTTCTTGAGTTTAGTGGAGCTTGTGCAGGTTGTGGAGAAACACCATATGCTAAAATTGTAACTCAATTATTTGGAGATAGAATGATGGTAGCAAATGCTACAGGATGTTCTTCAATTTGGGGTGCAAGTGCTCCTTCAATGCCTTATACAACAAATGAATGTGGAAAAGGTCCAGCTTGGGCAAATTCATTATTTGAAGATAATGCAGAATTTGGTCTTGGTATGTTCTTAGGAGTTAATCAAATAAGAGCTAAAGCAGCTATTCTTATAGATGAAGCTTTAACTTCAAGTATTTCTGCTGAATTAAAAGCTGTTTTAGAAGCTATGAAAGCTGCTTTTGAAGACGGAGAAGGTTCAAAAATTGCAACTGCTAATTTACTTCCTGTTCTTGAAAAAGAAATGGCTGGTAATAAAGTTTTAGAAGATTTATATGAAAAGAAAGATTTCTTAATAAAGAAATCACAATGGATATTAGGTGGAGACGGTTGGTCTTATGATATTGGTTACGGTGGATTAGATCACGTACTAGCATCAGGAGAAAACGTAAATGTTCTTGTATTTGATACAGAAGTTTATTCAAATACTGGTGGTCAATCTTCAAAAGCTACTCCAACTTCTGCTATAGCTAAATTCGCTGCAGCAGGAAAAAGAACTAAGAAAAAAGATCTTGGAATGATGGCTGTAAGTTATGGTTATGTATATGTAGCACAGATTGCTATGGGTGCTGATAAAAACCAAACTTTAAAAGCAATAGCTGAGGCTGAAGCTTATGATGGTCCATCACTTATCATAGCTTATGCTCCATGTATAAATCATGGTATAAAAGCTGGAATGGGTTGTAGCCAACAAGAAGAAAAGAAAGCTGTAGCTTGCGGATATTGGGGATTATATAGATATAACCCAACAATTAAAGATGCAGGAAAGAATCCATTCTCATTAGATTCAAAAGAACCAACAGAATCATTTAGAGACTACTTACTTGGTGAAGTTAGATATTCTTCACTTTTGAAAGTATTCCCAGAAGTAGCTGAAGAATTATATGCTAAGACAGAAAAAGATGCTATGGAAAGATTAGCAAATTATAAAGAATTAGCAAGCAAATAACAATTAAGGGATTTCGAGAGAAATCCCTTATATTTTTGGGCAAATTTAATTGAATTATTTTCCATAATATTATTGCAATTTTTTGAATTGTTTGATAAAATTAAAAGATATAGATAAAAAGGAGGCATTTTTCATGAATGAACGTGAAAATTGGGGGACGAAAATTGGACTTATTTTAGCTATGGCTGGAAATGCTATAGGCTTAGGAAATTTCTGGAGATTTCCTTATCAAGCAGCAAAAAATGGTGGAGGAGCTTTTATGGTTCCATACATCGCAGCACTTATATTTATGGGTATTCCAGTTATGCTTGTGGAATGGTATCAAGGAAGACTAGGAGGAAGATATGGACATGGAACTTTAGGTTTTATGGTTTATATTCAAACTAGAGAAAAGGCAAAACCAAAGAAGGCTATAATACTAGGTTCTATTTTAGGAGCTTTTGTTATTGCTGTAACTGCACTTGTTAATTCTTATTATAATCATATTATCGGGTGGACATTAGGATATAGTTATATGTCTGCAACTGGTAAATATATGGGAAATATTGAAACAAATAAATTTTTTGCAAATTATGTTCAAAATCCTAAATATGTATTTTTATTTTGGATTTTAACTCTTGTTTTTTTAGCAATTGCAGTTGGACGAGGTATTCAAAAGGGAATTGAGGCATGGGCTAAAATAATGATGCCAATATTATATGTATTTGGATTTATTTTAATTATTAAAGCTATCACATTAGGTGCTCCAGATGCATTAAAACCAGATTGGTCTTCATTAAAAGGTTTAGATTTTTTATGGAATCCTAACTGGAAAGCTTTTACTTTTCAGACTATTTTAGCTGCAGCTGGTCAGATATTTTTTACATTATCTATAGGAATGGGAATAATACAAAATTATGCTTCATATTTGAAAGAAGATGATGATGTTGTTTTGTCCGCATTAACTACAGTTTCTTTAAACGAGTTTGCTGAGGTTATATTAGGAGGAACTATAGCTATTCCTATAGCTTATGCTTTTCTTGGACCTGAAGGGATATCACAAGGTGTTGGACTTTCGTTTATAGCACTTCCAAGTATATTTAAAGTTATGGGTGGCGGAAGAGTGGTTGGAACTTTATGGTTTTTACTACTATTCTTTGCAGGATTCACCTCATCTATTGCCATGTATAATTATTTAACTTCAATATTTTCAGAAGAAATGGGATTGTCTAGAAAAAAAGCTTCAATATTTGTTTTTGGTATATATATATTAGTGGGACTTCCTGTTTGTTTAGAACCTATGATAACAAAAACAGCTGATTTAGCTTATTTAACTGAAGTTGACAATTGGGTTGGAACTTATCTGCTTGTAATAGTAGGATTTTTAGAAATATTTATTACCGGATGGCTTATGAAGGATGATTTTGTAGATGGTATAAATAAAGGTTCATATTGGAAAATGCCAAGATGGTTTTATACTATATTTATTAAATGGGTAACTCCAATCTTAGTGCTTATTGTTTTAATTGGGTCTACTGTAGATTATGCAAAACAAGGGTATTTTAAATTAGTTCCAAGTTTTGTAGCCCAAACTCCTAAATTAGTGCCTTGGGTAAACGGGGCAAGATTTGTAATAGTAGCAGTTCTTATTATAGGATTTATAGGAACTTATAGAAGTATAAAATCAGTTTATAAAGATGAATTAGATCAAAATAAAGTTTTAATAAGAAAATAGGAGGTATATTATGAGCACAGGTGCACTTACCTTTATGATTATATTTTGGGGATTGATAATCTCATGTGTTGTTATTACTTTAAAAAGTATTTTATCTCATGAAAAGAAAAACAAATAAAAATATGCAGGTGGATAAATGGAAATAAAAAAGAAAAGAGCTTATATAACTGCTATATATACTTTAGTTTGTGGTCTTTTTATTGCATTATCAGTTCAATTTTTCGGAGCAATATTTCCCATACTTATGATTTTACCAATATTTATGGGTTTGAATGGCTTGAAATATGGTAAAAAAAGTGGATTTTATTTAGCTCTTGGAATATTGCCATTAGGCTTTGCTGTAGCAATTTTGTGGATTAATTATTTTTTAAGTATAATAAATAATTTCAATTCACAAATGATTAATTTGAGCAGGGAAATAGGTATTTCCTTAAATGTTATTACTACATTAAATATAATAGCCTTCATTTTAAGCATAATACTATTAATTTTAAGTGTTATTACTTTTATATCGTTGATTAAAAATAAAAATTTATTTAACAAATAGGGCAATTTGCCCTATTTTTTTTAAAAAACTCTTTTAAAATTATAAAAAAAAGGTTAAAATGATTGTGTAACCCAAAAGGAGGGATAACTATGGATAATGAAAAAATAGACCACTGTCACTGCGAAGGTGAAGATTGTGGATGTGAAGAAGAAAAATGTGGCTGCGGAGACGATAATTGCGGATGCGGAGATGAAGGATGCGGATGTGGATGTTCAGATGATGAACAAAAATTCGTAGATTTAGAAGATGAAGATGGTAATATCGTATCTTGTGAAGTTGTAGGTGAATTTGAATACAAAGAAAAAGGATATGTGTTAGTGCAAAATTCAGAAGATGGTTCAACTTACTTATTTAAAATAAAAGCTGATGATTCTGAAGAACTTGAAATCCCAGATGATGAAGAATTTGATGAGGTTTCTGCTTATTTAGATACTATATCTGAAAAATAATTTAAGAGCTGTTAATTCAGCTCTTTATATTTTTTGAAATAATATGTATACTATATATTATAGGAGGCGTATTTATGACAAAACTCGCTATATTCGATGTTGATTTTACATTAACTAAAAAAGAAACTTTAATACAATTTTATTTGTTTATGTTAAAGAATAATATTAAATATATTATATACCTACCAAAAGTATTAATAGCAGGTTTATTCTATGGTTTAAAATTATTTTCAGCTAAACAATCAAAACAGGTTTTTATATCTTTTTTGAAGGGGGTAAGTGAAGAAGATTTATCTGAAATTTCTAGTGATTTTTATGAAAGCAAATTGAGTAAGATAATATACAATGAAGCTCATGAAACCATAAAGAAGAGAAAAGCGGAAGGATGCAAGATATATTTAATATCAGCCTCGCCTGAATTTTATTTAAATGAATTATATGAAATAAAGGAAATTGATAGAATCATAGGTACTAAATTAGAAATAATAGATGGAGTCTATACTGGTAAATTCTTTGGTGATAATTGCAAAGGTGAAGAAAAAGTTAAAAGACTATATGAGGTAATAAGTAAAGAAGGACTAGAAGTGGATTATGAAAATTCCTATATGTATTCTGATTCTTTGTCAGATTTACCATTATTTAAGATAGTTGGAAATCCATTTTTAATTAATTATAAAAAACGAAGTAAAAATATATCTATACTTAAATGGAAATAGAGGTACATTATGAGAGAAAAAATAAATAATAAATTTATAATTGTCAATAGACAGGAAAAGGAAGTTAATAATGATATAAATATAACTGGCAAAAATTTAATATATGAAGTACTAAGAGTAATAGAAAAAGTGCCGTTATTTTTAGAAAAACACATTACTAGACTTAATGATTCTATAAAACTTAGTAATTTTTCTAAATTTCATAATGATGATCAATTAATAAAAGATATAGATAAACTTATAAATATAAACAATGTAGAAGTTGGTAATATAAAGATTGTTTTAGATTTTAATAATAAATTAATATATTTATACTTTGTTCCACATAATTATCCCAAACAAGGTGATTACATTAATGGCATAGATACAATACTTTTTTCTGCTAAAAGAAAAAATCCAAATGTAAAATATATTGACATATCATTAAGAGAAAAAATTAATTTGAAAATAAAACAAGATAATGTATTTGAAGCTATATTATTTGATGAAGATGGATATATAACTGAGGGAAGTCGTTCAAACATTTTCCTTATAAAAGGAAATCAAATATATACTTCACCTAGTGATTTAGTTTTAAAAGGAATCACTAGAGAAATTATACTAGAAATATGTAAAAATTCTAATATAAAAGTTAATGAAATACGATTAAAAAAAGAGGATATTATATCTTTTGATGGGTTATTTTTATGTGGTACTTCACCAAAAATTTTACCTATAAAATCTGTTTCTAGTTATAAGTTTAATTCGTCATCAAATTCATTGATTTTAGATTTAATAAATAAATATAATTTATTTATAGATAAATCTATTAAGATATACACAGGAAAAACGATAACCTAATTAAGGAGTGATCTATATGAGTAAAGAATCTTCTATAAATTTAGAAAATAGGTTAGACGGAATGATAACCATAAAAAACAATGAAATAGTAGTAAAAAATCCTAATAAAAACGGAAGGCCAGCAATATTAATACCTTCAAAGGATGTAGTTCTATTTGTTGATGAAAAAGAAATAAAAGCACAAATAGAAGTTTATGAAAAAAGTCATATAGATGTAAAAATTAATAGAAACAATATTATTGAAAGTAGAAAAATTGAATTTAGTTATTCAAATGACAAGTGTGAAGCTTATATGAATAAGTTATATTCACCAAATATAGAATATAACTTAAAAGAGCAACATGGGAAAATCATTACTTTAGAATTAGATATTAAAGAATCTTATCCTGAAAAATATAAAGAAGAAGAAATTAATCAAGAACTATTAAAAAATGGTATAAAATATGGTATTATTAAAGAAAACATAAAAAAATGTTCTAATAATGAAGAAAATGTAAAAATCATTATAGCAAAAGGGAAGCAACCCATTAATGATGAAAAAGATGAACTAATTTATAATTTTACTAATAATAAAGATTATAAAGAAGACGAATTTGGTAATATTGATTTTAAAAGCATCGGTTATGTAAGTATTATAAATCAGGGTGATGTGCTAGCAATAATAATAAGAGGTAAGATTGGGGAAAATGGCATTAATGTATTTGGAAAAGAAATAAAGAAAATAAATGCTAAAAAATTAAAGATTAAATACAAAGATGGATGTAAACTTTTAAATGAAGAAACATTAATAGCTACAAGGACTGGTAAACCATCAATAATAAAAGATTATATTTATGTTTTTAATACCCATAAAATAGATGGTGATGTGGATATAAAAACTGGCAACATTAAATTTTCTGGTGATATTATTATTTCTGGTTCAGTGAGAGAAGGAATGGAAATAATATCTGGAAATAGTGTGGATGTTGGAGGTGGACTGGAATCAGCTACTGTATATTCTAAAAATAATGTTTCAGTTAGAAAAAATGTTTTGAACTCTAAAATTATAGCTGGTGGCGAAGATACCGATATTATTGAATATAAAAATAATTTAAATAATTTTTTAAATAGAATAAATTCCTTAATAGAAACTGTAGCTGAGGTTAAAAAATTCAACATTTTAGGGAATGGTAGAAGTGATGGAGAAGTAATAAAAATTTTGATAGAAAAAAAATTCAAGGATCTTCCTTTGATATCATTCAAATTAATAAAGGATATAACTAAAAATAAAGATAATGAGGCTAGCGATAAAATTATAAATTTTATTAAAAATAAAATAATAGGAGTAGCACCTATCAATATAAAAAATTATGGTGAATTAGATGAGATAAAACCTATTATTAAAGAAAAACTAATTGAACTTGAGTCTCAAATATCTCTTCCAGTAGATATTCGTGTATCATATATTCAAGATTCTACAATGTTAGCAAGTGGGACTATCTATATAACGGGTAGTGGCTCATATATATCAAATATAAAATCAAATGGCAGCATTATAGCTCTTCAAAATAAATCTGTAATAAGGGGTGGAGAACTTATAGCAAAGGATGAAATAAATTTAAAAATAGTAGGGAGTCCAGCAGCGTCAAGAACCTCTCTTATTGTATCTGAAAAAGGTACTATTCGGGCAGATATTGTTTATTCAAATACAAAAATTAAAATAGGTGAAATAGAAACAATAACTAATGTAGCTTGTAAAAATTTTGTAGCTTATATTAATAAAGATCATGAAATACAGTTAGATTATTTTAAATTATAGGGGGTTAATATGAAAAATGAAGGAATGAAAACTTTAGTTTTTAACATTGGAGATATTATTTTTGCTTCTGATGCAATGAAAGTAGAAAGAATTTTAGAAGCTACTAATATTACTAAAATACCAGAATCTCCTTGTTTTGTTGAAGGATTTATGGACTATAATGGGAAGGCACTACCGATAATAAGTTTACCTAAAAGATTCAATATGGAAATGAATAGTGATAATTTTCAACAAAAGGTTATTGTTTTATTAAATGATATATGCAAAGTTGGAATACTAGTAGATGAAGTTATGGCAGTTATGGATACTAATAAATTAGACATTGAAGTTCCTGCAAAAGAAGTATCTGGTGTTTCAAAAAGATATATTGAAGGTTTATTTAAGTATAATGATTCACATGCAATACTAATTGATTTAGATTTGATATTAATAGATGAAGAAAGAGAAGAATTAATTAAAGCTAAGGAGTAGTTATGGAGAAGAAAGTCGGAATTGGAGAATATAAAATTGCAGAAAACCCTGACTTATTAATAGCCTACGGTCTTGGATCTTGTATAGGAGTAATACTCTATGACAATGTAAAAAAAATTGGAGGGTTACTTCATATAATGCTACCAGATAGTACTCAATTTAATAAAGTTGAAAATCCATTTAAATTTGCAGATTTAGGAATTCCACTACTTTTAAGAGAAATGGAAAAGAAAGGATGCAGTCAAAATCTTTTACAGGTAAAAATAGCAGGTGGTTCTTCTATGTTTAATTTTGGAGATAAAAGTTTAAATATGGATATAGGAACAAGAAATTATTTAGCTGTTAAAAACAAACTAGAACAATTAAATATAACTATTGATAAAGAAGATGTGGGAGGAAGTTGTGGGAGAACGTTAATGGTTGACACATTAACTGGTAAAGTCACAATTAGAACTGTTGGAAAAGATACAAAAGAATTATAGAGAAGGGAGACGTTATGGATTTAGTAAAAGTATTAGTAGTTGATGACTCTGCCTTGATGAGGAAAATATTATCAGATATTATTAACTCACAAGAAAATATGATTATTGTATCCACTGCAAGAGATGGTGAAGAGGCTTTAAAAAAAGTTGAACTATATAATCCAGACATTGTAACTATGGATATAGAGATGCCAAAATTAAATGGACTTGAGGCATTAAAGGAAATAAAGAAAAAAAATTATAACTGCAATGTAATTATGGTTAGTTCAGCTTCTAGACATATTGCTGACATAACTATAGAATGTTTAAATCAAGGTGCTTTTGATTTCATAGAAAAACCAACAGGCACAAATTTTACTAATTTGTATAAAATTGAAACTGAATTGATAAAAAAAATAAAAGCAAGTTTGAAAGTTGTAAAAAAGAAAACAGTTTCTATAAACAATCAAAC
Organism: Clostridiaceae bacterium; assembly: GCA_041821285.1. Lineage (GTDB taxonomy): Bacteria > Bacillota > Clostridia > Clostridiales > Clostridiaceae > JAJBWD01. Next base: position 2,714 of record JBGUER010000075.1, on the reverse strand, counting down.
AATCAAACACATCAACAAATCATGTAAAGTTGAAGCAATTGTATTGGGAGCTTCAACAGGAGGACCAAGAGCTTTACATGAAGTTATTACGAACTTACCAGGTAATTTAGATGTTCCTATTTTTGTAGTACAACACATGCCTGCTAATTTCACAAAAGCTTTTGCAGAAAGATTAAATTTAAATAGTAAATTAAAAGTTGTGGAAGCAAAACAAAATGATATTATAGAAAAAAATTGTGTTTATATAGCACCAGGTGATTATCACATGGTTATTGAAGACAAAAAATATATTAGTCTAAATAAAGAACCTAATATATGGGGTGTTAGACCAGCTGTTGATAAATTATTTATATCTGCGTCTAATGTTTATAAAAATAAACTAGTTAGTGTAATTTTAACTGGTATGGGTAGAGATGGAACTGAGGGTTCAGTTTTTGTTAAAGATGCTGGTGGAATAACTATTTCAGAAGATGAATCTACATGTACCATATACGGTATGCCCAAAATGGCTTTTAACACAGGAAAAATAGATATAGTTTTACCAATTAATGAAATAAGTAATTATTTAACTAAGTTAACAGAATAAGGTAGGTGTTGTATGGAGATACTGGAATTTAAAAAATGGGCTTGTAAAGAATATAACATTGATTTATTTGCATATAAAGAACCACAATTAGATAGAAGAATAGTCAGTCAAATGAATAGATCAGGCCTTTACGATTTTAATGAGTATGTAAATTTATTAAAAAAAGATAAAGAAGCATCAGTTAAGTTTTTAGACCATATATACATAAATGTAACTGAATTTTTCAGAAACCCAGAATTATATAAAGAATTAGAGAATATAATTAAAAATGATTTTATTAAAAACAATAAAAGTATAAAAATATGGAGTGCAGCTTGCTCAACAGGTGCTGAGCCTTACTCAGTTGCTATGCTTCTTGCTAATCTAAATTTATTAAGTAAATCTACTATATTAGCTACTGATATTGATATTAATATTTTAAATAGAGCAAAAAAAGGTGAATATCTTTCAGTAGAATTAAAAAATTTAAATGACAACTATTTAAATAAATATTTCACTAGAAATGATGACTTTTATTGCATTAATAGTCAATTAAAAAAAATTATTAATTTTAAAAAACATGATTTAATTATAGATAAATATGAAAAAAATTTTGATTTAATTATTTGTAGAAATGTAGTAATATATTTTAAATCAGAAATAAAAAATAAAATTTTCGAGAATATGGCAGAATCATTAAAAACAGGTGGATATTTTTTCATCGGTGCAACAGAAAGTATATTTAATTATAAAGATTATAAATTAGAAAAAATTTCTAATTTTATTTATAAAAAAAATTAAGGAGTAGAGCCTATGGATACATCAGAATATATGTCAATTTTCTTAGATGATACAAAAGAAAATTTGCAAAATTTAAATGAATCTCTTTTGGTTCTTGAAAAAGAACCAGATAATGAAGAAAAACTAAATGAAATATTCAGAGTAGCACATTCTATAAAAGGTGCATCAGCTACTATGGAGTTTTCAAACATGGCAGAACTTACCCATAAGATGGAGGACGTATTATCCAAATTTAGAAATAAGGAACTTAATGTAACATCAAATGTTTTAACTGTACTTTTTAAATGTTTAGATACCTTAGAAAAAATGGTAGATAACATAGAAGAAGAAAATGATGATAATATTCCTATAGAAGATATTATTAATGAATTATTGGAGATATCTGGAAAAGAAAAACCGGTTAAAAAAGTACAACCCAAACAAAATACTAATATTGAATTTAAATTAAATGAATATGATATTAATGTTATTAATCAAGCAATAGAAGCTAAAATGAATGTATTTAGAGTTAATATAAATTTAGAAGAAGATACATTGTTAAAATCAGCTAGAGCATTTATTATTATAAATAATTTAGATGAAAATGGAGATATTATAAAATCTTCTCCTAGTACAGAAGATATTGAAAGTGAAAATTTTGAATTTACAATAAATTTAGTTTATATAACAGAAATTAATAAAGAAGAAGTTATGAAAATTATAACTTCTATATCAGATATAAAAAGTGTAAATATAGAAAAAATAGAAAATCCCAAAATTGATAGAGAAAAAAAGAGTCCAGTTAATGATAAGATAAAAACTAAATCTGAAAATAAGACTAAAAAGAAAACTGATAAGAGAGCTCATCAATCTGTTAGAGTTGAACTTGATCGTCTAGATAAATTTATGAATATGGTTTCTGAACTTGTTATTAATAAAACTAGATTAGAATTGATCGGAAATAAATATAATATAAAGGAACTTTCGGAAATACTAGAACAAATATCAATGACTACAACAGACCTGCAAGAACAAGTTTTAAAGATAAGAATGCTTCCTTTAGAGCAGGTATTCAATAAATTTCCAAGAATGATTAGAGATTTATCCGTGAGTTTGGGAAGAGAAATGGAATTAATAATAGAGGGACAAGATACTGAACTTGATAGAACGGTTATTGATGAAATTGGAGAGCCTCTTATTCATCTAATAAGAAATTCCGCAGACCATGGAATAGAAAGCAGAGAAGACAGAATAGCTAAAGGGAAAGACCCTAAAGGCATAATAAGGCTTACAGCTTATCAAGAAGGTAATAGTGCCATAATAAAGGTAGCAGATGATGGTAATGGCTTAAATGTTGATAAAATAAAAC
>JBGUER010000074.1:0-15291 GCA_041821285.1 Clostridiaceae bacterium | reverse complement strand
TTCAATAGAAGGAACTAAATATGAAACTGTAGTTCATGATTTATTAAAAGAACATTATAACCTTACAAACAGTGAAAAAGCAAAATATATTCTTGATAATTTCAAAGAAAATATAAAATTAATTAAAAGAGTTATTCCTATAGAATATGAAAATATACTACTAAAAATTAAAACAGAAAGAGTTTCTTAAGGGGGGATTGAATTGGGTAAATTAACTGGATTTAAAGAATATAATCGAAAAAACTTTTCTAAAAGAAAAATAGAAGACAGAAAGAAAGATTATAAAGAAGTTTATATTTCTCTTTCTGAAGATGAAATGAAAGAGCAAGCTTCAAGATGTATGAATTGTGGAACCCCTTTTTGCAACTATGGATGTACCCTTGGAAATATTATTCCTGATTGGAACGACTTGTTTTATAGAGGTAAATGGAAACAAGCATATGATAGTTTAACTTTAACAAGCAATTTCCCAGAAATAACTGCTCGAATATGTCCTGCACTATGTGAAGGTTCTTGTACTTTGGCTGTTAATAGAGATGCTGTTTCAATAAGAGAAATAGAATATGCAATTATAGAAAAAGCTTTTGAAGAAGGCTATGTAAAACCAAATCCACCAAAAATAAGAACAGGTAAAAATATAGCTATAGTTGGTTCTGGACCTGCTGGTATGTCTGCCGCTATAGAACTAAACTCTGTCGGTCATACGGTTGACCTTTATGAAAAAGATAAGAAATTAGGCGGAATATTGCGATATGGGATCCCTGATTTTAAACTTGAAAAATGGGTTATTGACAGAAGACTTAAAGTAATGGAAGAAGAAGGTGTAATATTAAAACCAAACACTCTTGTTGGCAAAGACTTAGATATAGAAGAACTCTTAGAATATGATGCTATTTTATTAACTGGAGGATGTTCTATTCCAAGAGATTTAAATGTTATAGGTCGTGATACAAAAGACGTACATTTTGCTATGGATTTTTTAACACTTCAAAATAGAATAGTTTCTGGTGAACTTAAAAAGGACAATAAAAAATTCAAAGAAATAAATGCAAAAGATAAAGTAGTAGTTGTAATAGGTGGTGGAGATACTGGTTCTGATTGTGTTGGAACCTCTATAAGACAAGGTGCTAAAAAAGTATATCAATTTGAAATAATGCCTTGCCCTTCAAAAGAAAGAGATGAAACTTGTCCTTGGCCTGATTATCCTAGAATATTAAAAACTACAACTTCTCATGAGGAAGGCTGTGAAAGAAGATGGAATATCTCTACTAAAGAACTAATAAGTGAAGATGGAAATCTTAAAAAAATAAAAGCCTTGGAAGTTGAATGGTCCAAAGATGAAAATGGTAGATTTACATTTAAAGAAAAACAGGGATCAGAATTTGAATTAGATGTAGATATGTTAATAATAGCTATGGGATTTACAAATCCTAATCATTGTGGATTAATAGAAGATTTAAATCTAGACCTAGATCCAAGAGGAAATGTTAAAGCGGATAATAATAAGATGACTAATGTAGATAAAGTTTTCACTGCCGGTGACATGTCAACAGGTCAATCTTTAGTAGTTAAAACAATGCATGAAGGAAGAGTTGCTGCTAAAAAAATAGATGAATATCTAATGGGAGATTCATTCTTAATAGGCTAAAATTAAAACACATACACAATATAAGTACCTCTGTCTAACTTGACTGAGGTACTTATATTGAATCTTGTATGTGTTTATTTTTATGCTGATTTCTTTTTTATTTCAACTAATCCTAAAACTATAAATAATGAACCAAATAATATTATATTTTTTTCATCAAAAAAGTTCCATTCTGTTCTAATTTGTCTTTAATTTTAGTTTTATTTTCATCCACAGTTTTAGCTTTTTTTATAGATAATTTAATTAAATTAGATTATTCACCGTCTAATGTATTTACATATACAGTTACTTCCCCTTGTTTTAAAAATATAAATTTACCATTTTTGTCAATACTCACTAAGAACTCATCTGGAACTGACCAAATATCATTGTCACATTTTAGTATTATATTTATTTGATTTAACATTTTTTTTTACTAATTTTAAATCAAATGAATATTTTTTTTATATTTGGTTAAATTTATAAGTATAAATTTAATTGGAGGTTAAAATGAAAATTGGAATACCTAGAGGATTGTTTTACCATAAATATCATCCTTATTATATAACTTTATTTGAAAGTTTAGGTTGCGAAGTTGAAATTTCACCACAAACAAATAAAAAAATTTTAAATTTAGGTACTAAATATTGTGTTGATGAAGCATGCCTTCCCATTAAAATATTTCATGGACATGCTGCCTATTTAAAAGATAAATGTGATTTCTTATTGGTTCCAAGAATAATGGAAACAGAAAAAGACGAATATATATGTCCTAAATTCTGTGGATTACCCGAAATGATTAAAAATTCCATACCAGATATTCCAGAACTAATTTCTCCTTCCTTAAACTTGTATTCAAACCTAAGTTTTAGAAATTTCGGAAGAAAGTCAGCTATATTTGTTACTAAAAATCCTTTTAAAATCAAGTCTTCACTAGATAAAGCTGAAGAAGAATTAAAATATCATTTCACAGGAATAAAAACCAAAGGGTCAAAATCCTTAACTATAGCTTTAGTAGGTCATTCTTATAATATTTATGATGAATTTGTAAATATGAATATAGTAAATAAATTAAAATCTATGGGAGTTGGAATAATAACAGAAGAATATTTAGATGAGGAGTATAAAATTCAAGAATTAAGGACTTTATATAAAAAACCATTTTGGAGCTATGTTAAAGATTCATATGGATTTTCATCCTACATGATAAAAAAAAATCTAGTTAATGGAATAATATATTTATCCTCTTTCGCCTGCGGAATAGATTCCATAGTAATAGATTTAATAAAAGATAACTTAAAAGACTCGCCAATGCTAGTTCTAAAATTAGATGAACAAACAGGAGAAACTGGATTTAACACTAGATTGGAGGCATTCGTTGATATGCTAGATAGGAGAAAAATAATATGAAAATAACTGTTCCTAATTTAGGAAATACTAGATACGCAGCAAAAGCTTTGTTTAATGGACTAAATATAGAATATATTATGCCTCCTATCTCAAACAAAGAAACTATAGCCATAGGTTCCCTTTATTCTCCAGAAGAAATTTGCCTTCCATTTAAAATTATGCTTGGTAACTATATTCAAAGCATAAAAAATGGAGCCGACACTATAATAATAACTGGCAGTTGTGGCCCTTGCAGATACGGGGAATATTGTGAACTACAAATGAATATATTGAAAAAACTAGGATATAATCTTGATTTTATAGTTTTAGATTATCCAAAATCCTTAGGCTACGAAGAATTTTTTTCAAGACTTAATGCTATAAATAAAGAAAGTAAAATAGATAATATACAAAAATTAAAAGTATTAAAAACAACAAAATCAATTATTAATTCTTTAGATAAATTAGATGATAAAGCAAAATTTTTATCTGGATATGAAAAATCAAGAGGAATTTCTAAAATTTTATTAAATAGTTGCAAAAATGAAATAGAAAAATTAAATTCTCCTGATAAAGTACTGTCCACTATAAAAGAATACACTAAAAAATTAAATAATATAGAATTGGATAAAACTAAAAAACCTCTTAAAATTGCAATTATCGGTGAAATATATACTATAATAGAACCATTTTCTAATTTATTTATAGAAGATAAACTTATGGATTATGGCGTATCCTCAAAACGAGGCTTAACTCCAAGTTGGTGGGTTAAAAATGCTACTCTTAGTCCCATAAAATTAAATTCTTTAAATTTAAGATATAATTCTCTAAAGTACCTACCCTACTATATCGGGGGACACGCTAGAGAAACTATTGGAGAAGCTGTTATAGCTGGTAATAGCGATATAGATGGGATAATACAGATATTTCCTATGGGATGTATGCCAGAAATAGTTTCAAAATCTATTCTTCCTACTATCTCAAAAGATCTAAATATTCCAATAATGACTTTAATAGTGGACGAAATGACTGGTGAAACTGGCTATATTACAAGAATAGAGGCATTTTTAGATTTACTAGAAAGGAGGAAAGAAAATGTTTTATATGGGAATTGATGTAGGATCTGTGAGTACAGACATTGTTTTAATTGATAAAAACTATAAGGTTGTTGATGGGTTATATCTTCGAACAAAAGGAAAACCTATTGAAGCAATATTAAATGGTTTTAAAATTCTAAAAGATAAATATAGTGATAAGCAAATAACATCAGTTGGAACTACTGGAAGTGGAAGGCATATTGCTTCATATATCATCGGAGCTGATGCAATCAAAAACGAAATAACAACTCATGCTGTAGCTTCTTTAAATGAAAACAGAAACGTACGCACCATAATAGAGATAGGAGGTCAAGATTCAAAAATAATAACTTTAAAAAATGGAGTTGTAACAGATTTTGCCATGAATTCTGTTTGTGCAGCGGGAACAGGCTCGTTTTTAGATAGGCAAGCAGAAAGACTTGATATTCCTATAGAAAATTTTGGAGACTATGCTTTAAAATCAAAACATCCTGTTAGAATAGCTGGAAGATGCGCCGTTTTTGCAGAATCAGATATGATTCACAAACAACAACTTGGCTATAAAGAAGAAGATATAATAAACGGTTTATGCATAGCACTAGCTAGAAATTATTTGACTAACGTGGGAAAAGGAAAAGACATAGAAAGTGAAATATTTTTTCAAGGTGGAGTCTCTGCTAATATAGGAATAAAAAAAGCATTTCAAGATATTTTAAAAAAAGATTTAACTATCCCAAAATATTATAATATGATGGGTGCTATAGGTGCTGCAATTATCGCTTCTGATGAAATTAAAAAATCCAAAAATTCAACCAATTTTAAAGGTTTCAATTTAACAGAAAAAAAATTCACTCAGAAAAGTTTTGAATGCAGTGGTTGCCCAAACCATTGTGAAGTAGTTAAAATCCAATGTAATAACATTGATATCGGATGTTTTGGTGATAGATGTGGCAAGTGGAGCACTAAAAAAATTATATAAATATTAATTTTTATTAATCCTCTAATCTAGGTTTACTTTATTGAAAAATAAATGTAAAATAAACATGTTAAAAATGTATTAGTATTTTGATTAGAGGTGATTTCTTTGGTTACATTATTAAAAGATATAACATTAATAATAAATGATATCCATGATTTATTAACAACTATTTTCTCACATTTAGGATTTTATCTATCAGATAAAGCCCTGCATTTTATTATAATTGGAATAATAGGAATGATAATATTCTTTATATCTGATTTAATATTCAAGAAATTGTCCAAGCTTTCTATTTCTGTTATATCTTTTTTTTATACTTTCACTGTACTTTTAGTTATAGTTTTTGGAATTGAAATAGAACAAAAGATAACAGGAAGAGGAAACATGGAATTTGTGGATATTTTATTTGGTTTATGGGGATTTTTTGTATTATTTTTAATTTATCTTATAATAGTACTTATAATATATCTAATAAAACAAGCAACAAAAAAACATAAGACAAAAAAAAATAGGAGGCTATAATTTGAAACAGATAGCAAAAAACATTTTTTATATATTAATAGGAACACTAATTTCTTCTATAGGAATAAATCTATTTATTGTAAAAGCTCATTTATTAAGTGGCGGTGTTTCTGGTATAGCACTTATTATTCAATATATTTTTAATATTTCTGCTGGATACTCTGTAATATTAATGAATATTCCTCTTATTATACTAAGCTTAATTAAAATAAATAAAAAATTCACTATATTGACTATAGTAGGAACTACTTCTTTATCATTTTTTCTAATATTATCATCTAAATTAAATACTGTGATATCAGTAAATGATCCACTTCTATTATGCCTATATGGTGGTGCAATAAACGGCATCGGTATGGGAATAGTATTTAGTAATCATGGTTCTACAGGTGGTTTTGATATAATATCATCTCTTATTAGGAAAAAATATAATAATTTCGAAATTGGAAAAATTATTTTCTTTTTTAATCTATTTATTGTGTCTTTAAGTGCTATATTGTTTTCTTTAACTACAGCATTATATACTTTGGTATCTATGTACATAACAGCCGTTTTTATAGATAAAGTAATAAATGGATTTAATAAGAAAAAACTCCTTTTTATAGTATCTAAAAAAGAAAAGGAAATTAGTTCTTGTATACTTAAAGATTTAAAAAGAGGAGTTACTTTCATTAAGGGTGAAGGTGCATATACAGGTCAAGATAAAAATATAATATATTGCGTTGTTCCCCTAAAGCAGCTGCCAAAAGTAAAGATGCTAATAGAAGAAATAGACCCTAATGCTTTTATATCTATACTTGATGCTTCAGAAATAGAAGGGAAAGGATTTGCAAATAATTTAAACTAATTATAAAAATACACTTGTGTTGTTTTGGAATATTGAATCAATTGACTATATAGTCAATTGATGTGACCATGTAGTCAGAGAACCTGTTTTATTTTTGACCACCTGGTTAGTCACATAATATGAAAAATGTGCTACTAAAATATAAAGCAGCACATCTTTTTTTTATTTACCTTGGTAATCTGTTTCTAACCAATTATGAAAAAATTCTGTTAAGTCTTCTCCGGATACCCTAGCAGCAATATTTTTCAAGTCCTCACTTTTTATATTTTTATATTTATATTCATCATACATAGCTCTAGTAAATTCATTGAATTTTTCATCACCTATTGTTTCATATAATTCCTTATACATCATGGGTCCTTTTGAATAAACTAAAGCATAATATTCCATTTCATCAAATTCATCTAATGGTCTCTCCATATTAGGATTTGTTAATATTTGAGAAGCAGCTAATCCATAATAACTTAAACCCATCGATCTATCAAAAACACGATTATATTCTTTTTCCCCATAAATATCTTTATAATATAGCAAAGATGAGAATTGAGTTATTGACTCGTCTACCCAAGCTTCATTAAATTCATCGTCTCCAACCAAACTATACCACCATTGATGAGCAAGTTCATGAACTACAGTAAATTCTAATTCTCCTATAGGACTATTGTATAATATTTGGGATAAAGCACTTTTAAAATTAATATTATCATAATCATCAGATATAATCATAACCATTTGAGGATATTCCATTCCTCCGGCTAAATCTGTTTCCACAACGGACAAATCAGAAAATGGATACTCTCCAAACCTATTATTATATACACTTATAGCATCTTTTGATATTCCTAATATCTTTTCAGCTTTTTCCTTATTATAAGCATATGATTTTATAATAGTTCCATCAAAATTAGTTTCTACCATTTTAAACTTATCACTTGCTACAAAAGCAAAGTCTCGAACGCCATTAGCTTCTATATTATATATCCTATTGTTATCTTGAATTTCTTCATTTTTTATTTTTCCAGTACTTGCTATGGTATATCTTTTGTTGGTTTTTATATTTACTTCAAAATTAGAAGTTTCACTATAAAAAGCGTCACCTTTTTTATCATATAAATGTTTATCCCATTTCCCATCTTCATAGATAGCAGCTATAGGAAAAAAGTTACCAAAGTTATATCCATTATTTCCATAAGCAAGTCTGTCTATTCCTGCATCTGTATTTCTTTCAGGAATATCAATTACATATTCTAATTTTATATCTACCCGTTCCAATGGTTTTAATTCTTTAGGAAAACCAATTTTAAGAAGTGTATTATCGTCTCCTTCTATTTTATAATCCACCATACTATTATCTACATAAACTTTTGATATACTAATATCTCCATCAATATCACTAAATGCATTAGCATATATATGAAAATATACTTCCTTCAAATTATCTTGAGAATTATTTATATAATCAATAGTTTCTGCCCCTGTCAATTGATTTTTTTCAGTATCTAAGCTTAAATCCATATAATAATTATTAACACCTTCAAATTTATCAACTTGTTTTATGGTATTGCTGCTAGATTCTATCGGTTTAGCATGCCATATATATATATCATAACTAGTACCTAAGATAGCTATTACTATTATTACAGAAATCAAAGCTATATTTTTTTTACTTATTTTATCTTGATATTCTTCACTATTTCTCAAAATAAAAATAATAATAAATCCAATTGCGATTAAAGTGAATAATAACCCACCTGAAAATCCAATATTTCCTCCACTTAGTAGTTCTATATTTTTATAATTTAAATTTATAATACCCATTCCATTATTCAAAGAAAATATTCCAACAAAAATAAATTTCCATACAAAATTTATCATTATAGCATAAATCAAATTATTATATTTAAGTACTATAATGCATAATATTACAGAAATCAAGAAATAATTTAAAAATACTATAGCAGTAGTACCAACACTAAACATCCTAAAAAGAGCATATATAAATGAACATATTAATACAGCTCCATATCTAGAATATTTTTCTCTAAGATAATTTAAAATATACCCTCTAAAAATTAATTCGGTTGATAATACACCTAAAAATATAATCATCAAATTCTTTAATAACTTAATAACAACACTTTCATTTTCTATTATTCCAGATATTTGCCCTTGTCTTGATATCAATATTAAAGCTAAAAATCCTATAGAATAAATAATTCCCATAAAAATTGCTTTAACTGCAATTTTCATACTCTCTCTGTTAAAGTATAGATTTATAGATGAAAGTTTTTTATTAGATGCTTTTAAAAATAGTAAAATTACTAAAACAGATGATACTATTAATGATATTGAACTAATTAATATGTCATCAGAATTAAATATGTTTCCGAAAACTAATAACAAAATCCTATAAAATATTACTTGTAATAATGCAACTAAAATAGATTTTAAAAATGGCAATATATATTCTCTCATTTTTCCACACCCTCCCCTGTCCCATAATAAGTTAAATTTGTAAATTTAGCAAGAATATTTTATAAATATTCAAAATTTCTATTACATTATTGTGTTAAATGTATTAAAATAGATTTAGCAACACTATTTCTTTTTAGCATGTTTTAAAACTAAAAAGTTAAATAAAGGAGTGGTTTAAATGTCTGATGTAATAAATTTTACTGATTTAAAAAATAAAGCTACTGATAAAGATATAAAAAAATTTGAAGACTATATTTTAAGTCTTTATTATTCCATGGCCCAAGGAGAATTTAACATTATCGAACTTTCTTTAAAAATCCAAAATTATATGAAAGAAAATAATATATCAGAAAATAAATTTAATAATATTCAAGCCAAACTTATAGATAAATATCAAAACGAATACGGTATTGACCTATCCGATATAGATAATCAATTAAAAAGTTTAGGTGTTGATACCAAACAATCTGGTATTGATAATATAAATTACCAAGATATAAGAAAAAAATTTAGTTTCGAACAAAAATATAATGGTAAAATAGAACAAAAAATGATTTCGTCATATTCTATTACTAATGAAAAAAACTCTATATCTATTTATTTGTTTAAAGACAATGTATTATTAAAAAGTAAAGGTAAAGTAAACCTTGAAGACAATGAATTAAATGATTTTTTATGTTCTTATAAAAAAACTCTAAATGATTCAACTTTGAAAATAGAGATATGTGAAAATACTTCTGACTACAACTACTAAATTTATATTCTAATAAAATAGAGGCTTATGCCTCTATTTTATTGTTTTATTCAAAGAATTTTTTAATGTTTCTGAAGAAGTTCTAAGTTTTTCCAATTCCTCTTTACTTATGGGTACCTCTAATACCTTTTTAACACCTGTCGCACCTACAATAGATGGCACACCCATATAAATATCTTCTATTCCAAATTCTCCTTTTAATAAGGAAGATACAGTAAGAATAGATTTTTCATCCCTTAATATAGCCTCTACTATTCTTTTTACCGCTAAAGCTACTGCAAAATATGTAGACCCTTTTTTATCTATTACTTGATATGCTGCATTTTTTGTCTCTTCGTATAGTTTAAATTTTAATCTACCATCACATTTTTTACATGCTGCGGAACAATATTCATTTACATTCATACCAGCAATATTGGTTATGCTCCATGCTGCAATTTCTGAATCACCATGTTCACCCATAATATACGTATGTATATTTCTTGCATCTATTTCAAAATGTTCACTTAATAAAGATTTAAGTCTTGATGTATCTAAAACAGTACCCGATCCTATAACTCTACAGCTTTCAAACCCTGATAATTTATAAGCTATATAAGTTAGAACATCTACAGGATTTGAAACTACTAACAAAATAGAATTAGGACTATATTTAACTACTTCAGGAATAATTTTTTGAAATATTTTGTAATTTTTATTAATTAAGTCTAGTCTAATTTCCCCTTTTTCTTGAGGTGCACCTGCAGTTATTATAACAATATCAGAATCTTTAGTATCTTCATAACCCCCTGCACTAACTTCCACAGGTTTTACAAAAGAAGCTCCGTGAGATAAATCCATAGCCTCTCCCTCAGCTTTATTTCGATTTATATCAACTATAACAATATCTGAAACTATTCCATTATTCATTAATGCAAAAGCTGTAGTTGCTCCAACAAATCCAGAACCGATAATCGAAACCTTATTGGTTTTTTTCATAATCTATACCTCCTATATTAATATTATAAATTAGTGTTACTATATTAGTTTCTACTAGTATAGTTTCTTTATACCGTATATTTCGTAAAGCAATAATTACTATTTATTAATAACTATTAATAAGTAGTAATTCCTTTTATACAAATATATCAAGTTGCCATTCATAATATTGCACGTAAAATAGCAAATCATAAAAAAACTCCCACTATAATTAGCGAGAGTTTTTTTAACTTATATAATTTCTTTATTTATCTTCTCTATTATCACCTATAAAAGCTATTGCTATCATATTAGGACCTACATGAGATGCAATGGTTGCTGACAATTCAGATATCATTATAGCTTTGGGCTTGTATTTTTTTTCTATAATTTGCTTTAATCTTTCAGCATCCTCAATACAATTACCATGACCAATTATAATGATTTTATCTTCAACCTCTCTAATATGTTCATTAAATTTATCAGATAAAAACTTAATTGATTTTTTTCGTCCTCTTATAGCAGCATAACTCACCAACTCGCCCTTTCGGTTAACTATCAAAATAGGCTTTACATTAAGTGCAGTACCTACAACTGCTACAGCAGATGGTATTCTTCCACCTTTTCTAAGATACATTAAATCATCTACAGCAAACCAATGATTTGCATTAAATTTATTTTCCTCTAAATATTTTACAATTTCTTCTTTTGATTTCCCTTCCTTAACCATTTCAGCTGCATGAACAACTAAAACTCCTAAACCAATAGAAGCAGAAACAGTATCAATTATAGTTATATCCGCCTCTTTATTATCTTGCATATATTCTTTTCTTGCCATAATTGAATTATTATAAGTTCCACTTAGTCCTGATGAAAGACCTACATATATAATTGATTTGCCCATTTTACTATAATGGTCAAAAACTTCATAAAATTTATAGATATTTGTCTGTGCAGTTGAAGGGATAATCCCCGCCCTTAATTTACTGTAAAATTCATCATGACTAACTGTTTTACCAAGGTCATCTATATATTCGAAACCATCAATATTGACTGAAGTTCCTAAAACGTCAAGTACGGATTTATTTTTTTCTACATAATCTAATGTAAGATCACAAGATGAATCTGTAATAATAATAGTGCTCAATATTTACCCCCCTATTCTATGATGCCATTTATCTAATAATACATTAATCTAAAACAGAGAATATTACAAGAGTAAATAAAATAATTCTTAAATTATTAACATAATAATTTATTTTTTTCACAATAATACCCATTAAATACGGAGTATTGGGACTCTTGTTCTAGGAGTATATTGATTCTATTTAAATAGATAAATAGCAAAGTGATTTGAGAAATTATTTAAAATTTTAATTCTCAAAAAATAAATTTCACCTTATAAAATTGGAAACTTACAAGCATAAAAAATTAAAACAAAAAACAAATGTCAAATATATTATTATTTGCATTTGTTTTTCACTATTTTTTCTTTATTAATTCATATTCAATTTATTATATGATTCCTTTAGCCTGAAACATAACTCCAGCTACTGCATTTATAACAGACAAAACCAATCCTAAAATAAGACCCACTATAATTATTGGTAGTCCAAAAAAAGAATAATTGAATAAATATTATTGCTTATTATTAATAATAATTTCCCTTAATTTATCAGGATAATTGGTTATTATACCATCTACACCCATGCCTATTAACATTTTCATATATTTTTCTTCATTAACTGTATAAGTATTTATATCTAAACCCTTTTGTTTTATATCCTTTACTATATAATCTTTCAAAGTATAAAAATTAGGATGACAAGCTTCTACCCCTAAACTTTTAGCATATTCACCTACTTGATAAATAGTACTTTCATATAAGATCCCACATTTAATACTTGTATTTATTTCCTTACACTTCTTTATTGAATAATGATTAAAAGAAGATATTATAATTCTATCTTCTATTCCATATTGACAAACTAAATCAATAACTCTTTCTTCTATTTTCTCATAATCTATAACGCTATTTTTTAATTCCAAATTCAACATTATATTACTATCTTTAACTAGCTCTAATAATTCTACAAGCTTAGGTATTTTATTTTTCTTATGCTTTTTTTTAAATTTATAACTAGCATCAAATTTCATAAGTTCTTTATAATTGTAACTATTTATTAACCCCTTCCCATCAGTTGTTCTATCTATTAATTCATCATGGCATAAAATTAGTTCACCATCTTTAGTTATTTGAACATCCGTCTCTATTCCGTCGCACCCCATATCTATAGCCTTTTTAAAAGATATCATAGTATTTTCAGGATATTCCCCACTAGCACCACGGTGCGCTATATTTTTAATCATAAAAATCACCCCATAATAATATTCTTTACAAGTAAATTATACCATAAATTATATTTTTTTATGTCTTTATTTGTCTAAAAACATTTACCATCATTAAATAAAGGACTATAATAATCTTATATACATTTAATTTTTTTGGGGGGTACATATGAAGATTAATTTAAACACAAAAAATAAATTAAAAAAGATTAGAAAGCTTAAAAAACCCACACAAAATAAAGCAAGCAAAAGTTCACCAGTAAATTTTAAGATTAATACTATTAAATTTTTAAAAACTTTTAATTTTAAAAATAGTATATTCGGAAGGTTATTTTTATCATTTGTTCTAATAATATTATCCTCTTTATTATTTATAGGAATTACCACATCTCAAAATGTTAAAAATAACGCTAAAAAAACTTATGTTACTTCTGCATATAGCGTGTTAAGTCAAAACATTAACTATGTTGACTTAATTATGGAAAATGTAAATAATTATTCTATGCAATTATTTTTAGACGATAATTTCAAGGATGGGATTAATTTAGATGGTCTTACTACTTATCAAGCATTTCAAGCTACCTCATCAACAGAAGATATTTTTTACAATATTATTGCATCTGACAACTTAATATCTAGCATATATTTTTTCGACCCTGATGGAATGGTAGTTGGCTCACCATCAATTAAATTAGATGATAAGGAATCTATCAAAAATATGGATTTTTATAAAAAAGCTATAGAACTAAATGGTGCTAATTATTGGAGAGCAAGTCATAGTGATGAATTTTCAACAGCATCTTTTTCCTCAAATTTTTTCATAAGTGATGTAAGACTTATAAAAAACATTTCCACAGGAGAGGGACTTGGTGCTCTACAAATAAATGTAGATACATCAACTCTAAATAGTGCTCTTGGAAAAAATAATTTAGGAAAAGGAAGTTATACTTTCATAACTGATAATGAAGGTAACGTAGTATGTTCACCAGATGTCTCTTTATTAGGAACAAATGCTAGCGAAAAAGAAGAAGTATCAAAAACATTATTAGACGAACAAGGAGAATTTAGTTTTACTGACCCAGTTACTAAAAAGAAAATGTACGCAGTATATTTAACTTCTGAAACTACTGGTTGGAAATACGTTTCTATCGTTCCATATGAAAATTTAACAAAATCAGCAGATGGAATAAAGCATTTAATTATTATAATAAGTTTAATTTGTTTATTTATAACAATGATAGTCTCTACATTAATATCAGCTTCAATTGCCAAACCTTTAATAAAAGTAGTCGATGCTATGGAAAAAGTTAAAAATGGAGATTTATCAATTTCAGTTGATAATAAATCCAAAGACGAACTTGGTAAATTAAGCAACACATTTAACGATATGGTGGCTAAATTAAGAAACTTAGTTTCAAATGTAAAAGAATCTGTTAATGAAACATCTTTAGCTAGTGAAACCATTAAAGATAATACAACGCAATTAACAATATCTACTGAAGAAATATCAAATATCATAGATGAAATATCTGTAGGTGCTGGAGACCAAGCCGAACAAGCTTCTAAATGCGCTGAAATAACAGAGATTTTTGGAAAAGAAATTGTTCGAGTAGTTGATTATTCCAAAGAAGTTGATTCTGCTTCAAAAGAAGCTATATCTATAGCAGATTCTGGAATGAATTCAGTTAATCTATTAAAGTCTAAATCCGAAGAAAGTGCTGTAGTCATAGATGAAGTAACTAATTCAATATCAGAGCTTTCTAAAAATACAAAAGAAATAGAATCAATATTGCTAAGTATCTCTAAAATAGCACAACAAACAAATCTTCTATCACTTAATGCCTCCATAGAAGCTGCAAGAGCTGGAGAAGCTGGCAGAGGTTTTGCCGTAGTTGCTGAAGAAGTCCGTAAACTAGCTGATGAGTCAAAAAAAGCAGCAGATACCATAAATATAATAATAAAGAAAGTTAATTCTAGAACTACAGAATCTGTAAGAACCGCAGGATTAATATCAGATACACTTAAAAGCCAAGTTAATTATGTAGATTCAACCCTTGATTCATTTAATAATATTAAAAACTCTATAGATACAGTAGGTTTAAAAATTAATAACCTTAGCGAATCTATAGATAAAATAGATGAAGGAAAAGGACAAATAATAGATTTTATTTCAGATATTGCATCTGTTTCAGAACAAACTGCAGCATCTACTGAAGAAGTTAGTGCATCTGCTACTCAACAATCAACATCAACTCATGATATGAGCCTTTTAGCTGAAGGTTTATCAGATGTAGCAAAAAATCTTAATGATTTAAC
>JBGUER010000073.1:0-15353 GCA_041821285.1 Clostridiaceae bacterium | reverse complement strand
CTGGCGTAGAAAACTATGAAAAAGGTAGCGGAATAACTATTGATGAAGATTATTCATTAGTAGTAAAAAATATTAATTTTGATATAAAAATTAAGGAAGAAATAATAGATATATTTAAATTAATAATAGGCAAGTTTGATTAATTTTAAGTAGGTACTCCAAAAGAGTACCTATTTTTTTGAAATTTTCTCTTTACGATTTTTGAATTTAACTATAAAATGATTATTGTAGTTTATTTATTTAGAGTTTTTTAAAATTTATTAATTAGTCAAAAGGTGGATATAATATGAATGATATAAATGAAAAGATTAAAGTATCCTATGATGTAACTGATTTAACTTCTCTTGAAAAATTAGAACCTGTAAGAATAAGACCAGGAATGTATATAGGTTCAACTGGGTCAAAGGGACTCCATCATTGCATATGGGAAATATTAGATAATTCTATAGATGAAATATCTAATGGTTTTGGAAATAAAGCAACAATAATATTAAATAAAGATAAAAGTGTAACAATAAAAGATAATGGACGTGGAATTCCTACAGGAATACATCCTATAAAAAAAATATCAGGAGTTGAAATGGTATTTACCGAACTTCATACTGGAGGTAAATTTAATAATAAAAATTATAAAACTTCAGGTGGACTTCATGGAGTAGGTGCTGCAGTTGTTAATGCATTATCAAAATGGTTAGAAGTTGAAGTTTATCAAAAAGGAAATATATATTATCAAAGATTTGAAAATGCTTATGACAAGTCATTAAAGAAGGTTATGCCAGGAACACCAGTTACAAAACTTGAGATTAAAGGGAAAACTGATAAAACTGGAAGTAAAATTAGTTTTATGCCAGATGATGAAGTTTTTAATACTATTGATTTTAAATTAGAAACAATAGATGGGAGACTTCAAGAACTTGCGTTTCAAAACAAAGGAATAACATTAGAATTTATAGACGATAGAAAAGAAGAACCTGTAACAAAAATCTATCATTCAGAAAGAGGACTTTTAGATTTTATAGATTATTTAAATGAAAGTAAAACTCCTATTCATAAAGAACCTATTTTGTTTAGTGGTGAAAGAGTTGTTGGAAATATATCTTTAGAAGCTGAAATGTGTATGCAGTTTACAGACTCTACTACTGAATATATAGTAAGTTATGTAAATAATATACCAACCACAGAGGCTGGAACTCATGAAACAGGGTTTAAAGTTGGTATGACAAGAGCATTTAAAGAATGGGCTAAAAAATTAAATATTATAAAAGATAAAGATAAAGATTTTGAAGGTAATGATTTAAGAGAAGGATTAACTGCTATCTTAAAAGTTAAAATAAATAATCCTATATTTGAAGGACAAACTAAAACAAAACTTGGAAATACTGAAGCATATACACTTATGAATGATTTAACTTATTCTAAATTATCAGAATGGATTGAAGATAATAAGGAAATGGCAACTAGTATAATAAATAATGCTAAAGATGCGGCGTCAAGAAGAGAAAAAATAAAGAAGATAAACGAGGCGGAAAAGAAGAAAATAGGTAAAGGAACTGCTCCTTTAGCAGGAAAGATTGCTGTTTGTACATTAAAGAAAAAGGAGTTTTGTGAATTTATAGTTGTTGAAGGGGATTCAGCTGGAGGGTCTGCAAAACAAGCTAGAGATAGAAGATTTCAAACTATAATGCCATCAAAAGGTAAGATAATGAATACAGAAAAACAAAAATTGGAAAACGTATTAGCATCAGAGGAACTTAAAATATTTAATATAGCAATAGGAACTGGGGTTTTAGATAATTATAAAGAAAAAGATTTGAAATATGATAAGATTATAATATTAAGCGATGCGGATGTTGATGGATATCATATTAGAACTTTATGGATGACTTATCTATATAGATACATGCGTCCACTTATAGCAAATGGTCATTTGTATATAGCACTTCCTCCTTTATATAAGGTATATAAAAAAGAAAAAAAAGGTGAGAAGGTTTTGTATTCTTATAGTGATGATGAACTAGAAACTATGAAAAAGAAAATTGGTAAGGGTGTTTTAATTCAAAGATATAAAGGACTTGGAGAAATGAATCCAGATCAATTATGGGATACTACTTTAAATCCAGAAACTAGAACACTTCAACAGGTAAATATTGAAGATGCTGCTAAAGCAGAAAAAATGGTATCTTTATTAATGGGAGATGTTGTTGAACCTAGAAAAAATTATATGTATAAATATGCGGAATTTTAGATAGCAGGAGGTTAATATGGCTAAAAAAATAGAAATACCAAAGGACAATAATATAGTAGCTATAGCTATAGAAGAGGCTATGCCAGATAATTATCTTCCATATGCTGTGGAGGTTGCAAAAGAACGTGCGCTTCCAGATGTACGTGACGGATTAAAGCCTGTTCATAGAAGAATATTATATGGAGCTTATCAACTTAAAGCATTTCCAGATAAGCCTTATTTTAAATCAGCAAGAATAGTAGGAGACATTTTAGGAAAATATCATCCTCATGGTGATGCATCAGTTTATGAGTCTATGGTTATTATGGCTCAAGATTTTTCAACTAGGATGCCAATTATAGACGGACATGGAAACTGGGGAAGTATAGATGGAGATGGAGCAGCTGCTATGAGGTATACAGAGGCTAGGCTTACACCTATTGCTATGGAGATGCTAAGGGATATTGACAAAGGAATAGTTAATATGGTTCCAAATTATTCAGATTCAGAAATGGAACCAGAAGTTCTTCCAGCTAGATTTCCAAATCTTTTGGTAAATGGTACTTTTGGTATTGCAGTTGGACTTGCAACGAATATTCCACCACATAATTTGGGAGAAGTTATAGATGGGACATTAGCACTTATAGATAATGAGCATGCAACTACAAAGGAATTAATGCAATATATAAAGGGACCAGACCTTCCAACCGGGGGGATTTTAATAGGAGAAAACTCTATAGAAGCTGCTTATGAAACAGGAAATGGTAAAGTTGCTTTAAGAGCTAAATGTAGCATTGAAAAACTGGAAAATGATAGATGGGGCATAGTGATAAAGGAGTTCCCTTATAGGAGAAATAAAGCAAAACTTTTGCAAACAATATCGGATATGACAGGAGATAAAAAGCACGCTAAGGTTTTAGAATCTATTGCAGATATAAGAGATGAATCTGATAGAACAGGAATAAGGTCTGTAATAGAATTTAAAAAGTCAGCTGATGAAAAAACAGTAGATAAAGTTTTAAAATACCTATTTAAAAAGACAGAATTACAAATAAATATAAGCTTTAATATGGTTGCTATAGCAAATGGTAAACCAGAAACTTTAACATTAAAAGGAATATTAAAACATTATATAAATCATCAAAAGGATATAGTAGGTAATAGGTGTAGAAAAGAACTAGAGGTTGCAAAAAAAAGATTCCACATAGTAGAAGGATTCATTAAAGCTATAGGAATAATGGACGATATTATTAAAGAAATAAGAGCTTCTTCTTCAAAAAAAGATGCTTTAAATAATTTGGTTAGCAGATTTGGGTTTACAAATTTACAGGCAGAATCTATTCTAGAACTTATGTTATATAGATTAACTGGGCTTGAAATAGTAACCTTTGAGCAGGAGTACGCAAAACTTGAAAAAGAAATAAATAGATTAACTAAAATTTTATCTAGCGAAAAAGAATTATTTAAATTAATTAAAAAGGAATTATTAGAAATAAAAAATAAATATTCAAATGAGAGAAGAACCAGTATTATCAAAAATGATGAACAGGCTAAAATAAATAAAGAAGAGCTTATTATTATTGAAGATATTATGATAACATTATCTAATGAAGGCTTTATCAAAATGGTACCATTGAAATCTTATGCAAGGTCTAATACAAGTGTTTCTGATATAGAGTATAGAGAAGGTGATTTTAATAAATTCTTAATAAAATCTAATACTTTAGAAACTATATTTGTAGTAACTGAAAAGGGAAATATATATCAATTTAAAGCTTCTCTTATTCCTGAATATAAATGGAAAGAAAAAGGAGAAAAGCTAGACAGTTTAATAAGGGGACTTAATTTAAATAATGAAAAAATAATTGGTGCCTATGCTATTAAGAATATAGCAGATTCGGAAAAAGAATTTCTGTTTATTACATCAAAAGGATTTATTAAAAAGACAGAACTTAATAAGTATAATACAAATTATACAAAGATAATGGCATTAAAGCTTAAAAATGAAGAAAGGCTAATATATAATGATTTGAGGAATGTAAATGAAGAGGAAAAATTCTTAAGGTTTAAAACTCAAAATGGATTAGAATTTGTAATAGAGGAACCTAAAATTCAATGTCAGGATAGAAATATTTTAGGACAATCATTGTTTTATTTGCCAGAATCTGATAATATTATTGAAATTAATATAGAAGAAAACTATATATATAAAAGTTTTGCATTAAGTATTGATGAGAAAGGGAATATCAAGCCTGTTAGTAATAGAAGATATATAAGAAAAAATGGAATAGGGGTATTTACAAATACTTCTAGTAAACTTGTTTTGTTTTTAAAAGATGGAAGGATAGCTATTTTGGATTCATTTATTTTTTCTGAACTTAACGAACAGGGAATAAATCTATCTTTGATAATAGATGATTTTAATGAAGAAAAGAGTAAAGTGCTAAATGTTATATCTACATTTAATTTTACAGAGGAATTAGATGTTATTTATTTTACAAAAAAAGGATATGTTAAAAAGAGTCAATTAAGGGAAATGAATTTTAATGGAAACACCAATGTAGGATACAAATTAAAAGAAAATGATGATATAATAAATGTTGAAATAGTGGATGCAAATAATAAAGATATAATAATCGTAACTAGATATGGTATGTGTATAAGATTTTCAGCTTCTCAAGTAAATTATATGGGAAGAATAGCATCAGGAGTTACAGGAATAAGTACAAAGGATGATGATTGCGTAGTATTTGCTAAGGTAGTAAATAGCAAAAATAATGGTATTAGCGAACTTGCAATAGATAATTCCTGCAGCAAGATATTATTAAAAACTATGAACAATATAGAAGCAGCTGAAGAAATGGAAAATATCAAACAACAAAATCGAGCTGGAATAGGGAAAAATATTATGTTAGTAGCAATGGGTGATTATATAAAACAAGTAAAACTAGTTTAAAGGAGATAATATGAATAAATTAGAAGAATCCTTAGCAATAAATCCAATAATAGCAGCAATAAGAGATGAAAAAGATTTGAAGAAAGCTTGTGAAAGTAAAGCGTTAATAGTTTTTATTCTATTTGGTAATATAATGAATATACCTAAAATAAGCAAAATACTAAAAGATGCTGGGAAAACAGTTTTTATACATATGGATATGATAGATGGATTAAAAGGTGATTTAGCAGCTATACATTATATAAAAAAGTTTACAGAACCAGAGGGAATAATAACAATAAAATCATCTAATGTTAAACACGCAAAACAACTTGGACTAAATACTATACATAGAATGTTTATAGTAGACTCATTGTCATTAAAAACAGGAATAAGAAATGCTTTTGAGGTAAAGCCTGAAGCTATAGAAGTTATGCCAGGTGTTTCCAGTAAGATAATAACCAATATTCAAGAGAAAGTTAAGGTGCCTATTATCGCAGGTGGTTTAATTCAAGATAAAAATGATATTTATGAAGCACTTAATGCTGGTGCAGTGGCTATTTCTACAACTTGTAGTGACCTTTGGAATATGTAGAATTTATAAAATTATGAAAAAATAAAAACCGATAGATTTTATCGGTTTTTTACTTTACTAGGTTTGTTAAATACTAAAAATTTATTTATTAAAAAACTTACTATACCAGAGGTGATAGAAGCTATTAATTTTGAAATATTAGCCCATAACACTTGGTCTAAACTAAATGTATTGTTTACACTTAAGGCAAATAAAATCAAACTATTTACTATCATAGCAGAACCTAGAACCAAAATGTATAAAAAATAAGAAGCTTTTTCACTTTTAAATGTAAATTTTTTATTTAATATGTATCCGTTAGTAGAATATATTAAAAAAGATGCTATATTAAATAGGATTAAATAACTTCCTTGGTATATACCTGTAAAATGCATTAATGTGTTTAAAATTATAAAATCTATTAAAACATTTGATGAGCCAACCAGTGCATATTTTATAAACTCTATTATGTCATTTTTTTTCATAAGCTGCTCCTTTCCATATCGATGATTATAAAACTTATTTTACAAAAAAAAAATTATTTTGTAAATGAATATTTTGTAAATAAATATTTAACATAAAGAGGTAAATAGATGAAACAGTATATTTTAGATAATGGTATTAAATTATTGTATTATAATGAAAAAAAACATATAACTTCATTTTCTGTTGGATTTGAGGCAGGAGCTTTGTGTGAAGATAAATATTATTTTGGTACTGCACATGTAGTAGAGCATATGTTATTTAAAAAAACTAAAAGTAAAGATGAAGATGAAATAAATAAAATAATAAATAGATATTTTGGGTTTAATAATGCCATGACAAATTATCCATATGCTATATATTATGGTACTTGTCTTTCTGAATTTTTTAATAATGCTTTTGAAATATATTCAGATATAATATTAAATCCTTGTTTTGAAGAAAAGCTTTTAGAGGAAGAAAAAAAAATCATATATGAAGAACTCAATCAATGGGACGCGGACCCATGTCAAAGGATAGAAGATGAAATATATAAAAATGCATTTAAAAAAAGAAGAATAAGAGATAAAATAATAGGAAACTATAAGAGCTTATCTTGTATAGATGTAGATCACATAACTAAGTTTTATAATGAGTTTTATATTCCATCTAATTGTGTTATATCAGTATCATCTAACCTTTCTTTTGAAAATATATTAAGTGTAGTGGAAAAATATTTCTGTGATTTTAAAGGAGAAAATAAAAAAGAAATAGCAGTAGAGTATGAGAATGCTTGTGAAGGTATATTTACAAGTAATATATATGGATTAAATGGTGTTAAATTAAAATATATTTTTTCTATAGATGGATTAAATAAAAAAGATATACAAGCGTTTAAAATATTCAATGAATATTTTGGAGAAGGAGTTTGCAGCTTGTTATTTGATGAACTTAGAACAAAACATAATTTGGTATATGATGTTTATACGGAGTTAAAACAGGAAAAGGGAATAAAACTATATTCAATTAATTTAAGTTGTTCTGAAGAAAATTTAGAGAAGATTAGAGCGATTATAGAAGGTTTAATAGATAGTGTTAAAAATATAGAATTCAAACAAGATAATATTTTTGAGCTATCTAAAAAAATTATTTTAAAAAATACTTTGAATTTAGAAAGAACTATAGATATAGTTAAAATGTCTAACACTTATGAAATAATGAATATTAATGCTGATATATACTGGGATATAAATATGTTAAATAAAATAAATTCTAAAGATATAAGTCAATCTATAAACAAAGTGTTTAAATATAATTGTATCCAAATATTATCATGAAATAGAGAAAATTATTTAGTTAATAAATAACAAGGAAGACTTAGAGGAGAGTAGTAACATGGAAAAGTGGACAGTTAGAAATGTTAAATGTGAATTAAATAATTTTAAAAGAAATCTAAATATAAATGATACCGTAGCAAAGTTATTGGTTAATAGAGGCATATATAAAGTTTGCGATGCTCAAAAATTTTTAAATCCTAAAATTGATTATTTGTACAAACCGGATACTATGAAAGATTTATGTAAATCATCAAAATTATTAAAAGAAAATATAGATAGCGGAAAAAAAATATTAATTGTGGGAGATTATGATGTTGACGGCGTTATTAGCACATATATATTATATAAATGTTTGAGAAAATTAAATGCTAATGTTAGTTACCATATACCCGATAGAATAAAAGAAGGTTATGGAATAAATGAGAGCATTATTAGAAATGCCAAGGATGAGAAAATAGATTTAATAATAACTTGTGATAATGGAATATCTGCAATAGAACAAATAAGATTAGCGAAAGAATTGGGAATATCTGTTATAGTAACAGACCATCATGATGTTCCTTTTAAAGAAGATAATGATGGAAATAGAAAATTTATTATTCCAAGTGCTGATTGTGTTGTAAACCCCAAGCAGCTAGATTGCAGTTACCCTTTTAAAAACTTATGTGGAGCTGGTGTAGTATATAAATTAATAGAAAATTTGTTTGATTTATACAAAATAAACAAATCAGAAGTTACAGATTTACTTCAATATGTAGCAATAGCAACAGTATGTGATGTAGTTGACTTGGTTGACGAGAACAGAATAATAGTAAAACAGGGATTAGAGCAAATAAATAATACTAATAATATAGGTTTAAATGCATTATTTGAAGAAACTGGAGTTCAAGACAAGAAGATATCAGTATATACACTAGGTTTTATTGTGGGACCAAGTATTAATGCATCAGGTCGTCTTGAACAAGCCTTCTGGGCATTGGAATTATTATTAAGTAGTGATGTTAATAAAGCAAAGAAGTTAGCGGAGAAGCTTAATGGGTTAAATAAAGAAAGACAAGTTTTAACTAAAGAAGGTGTTGATAAAGCAAATTCTATAATACAAGATAATTCTATGCAAGAAGATAAGGTATTAAT
This sequence comes from Clostridiaceae bacterium, assembly GCA_041821285.1. Taxonomy (GTDB): domain Bacteria; phylum Bacillota; class Clostridia; order Clostridiales; family Clostridiaceae; genus JAJBWD01. Next base: position 6,687 of record JBGUER010000073.1, on the reverse strand, counting down.
AGTATATTTAGATGATATCCATGAGAGCATAGCAGGAATAATAGCAGGACGCATAAGGGAAAAGTATAATTTGCCAACTATAATTTTAACTAGGGCTAATGATGGCGCTAAGGGATCTGGCAGATCTATTGAAGAATATAATATGTTTGAAGAATTATTAAAATGCAAAGATTTGCTAGGTAAGTTTGGTGGACATCCAATGGCTGCTGGAATGTCTATTCCAATAGAAAATATTGATGCTTTTCGTGAAAGATTAAATCAGGTGCATTCATTAACAGATGAAGATGTGCAAGTTAAGGTGAAGATAGATTTAAGCCTTCCGTTTAACAAAATAAATTATAATCTGATTGACGAAATATCACTTTTAGAACCATATGGAAAGGGCAATCCTAAGCCAACATTTGGAGTTAAAAAAATAAAAGTGATAGAAGCAAAGATATTGGGAAAAAACAAAAATGTATTAAAATTAAAATTATCTGATGGTAATTTGGTAGTTGATGGAATATATTTTGGCGATATAGAAAAATTCCAAGAGAATATTAAAAATAAATATGGAGAAAGTGAATTTAGCAGATTATTTAATACAGGGTCAAATAAAGTATTTTTAGATTTAATATATTTTCCTGAAATTAATGAGTATAGGGGAAACAAGAAAGTACAATTAGTAATAAGTAATTATAGAGTCTCGTAAAAAAATAAAAAAATAAATCTAGAATAAATCTAGATTTATTTTTCCCAATTAAATATATAAGGTACGTTTCTATAATAGTCTCCATAGTTTAAACCATAGCCAACTACAAAAACATCTGGAATAGTGAATAAACAATAATCTGGTGTTATAGAAACTTTTCTTCTATCTGGTTTATCTAATAGAACGCAAGTCTTTACAGATAGCGGATTTTTAGATAATACATATTCCTTAACAAATTTCATAGTTGTTCCAGTATCAACTATATCATCTACAATAAGTACATCAAAATCAGTTAAATCGTCTGTTATGTCATTAATAATGTTTACGCATCCTGAGGATGTTTCACAGTTACCATAACTTGATGTAGTCATAAATCCTATTTTTGTTTGTACATCTATTTCTCGAACTAAGTCCGCAGTAAAGATAAAGCTACCTCTTAATAAAGATAAAACATATAAATTGTGACCTTTGTAATCATTAGAAATAACAGAACCTATTTCACATGTTTTTACAGATATTTCCTCTTTTGTTATTAATGTATTTCTTTTTTTTGTGTCCATTTTAATCCTCCTTGTAAAATCAGTTCTTATGAATATTTACAATGTTTAGTTTATAGTATAAAATTATAAGAAAGTTGTCAAGTAAGTTAGGAGACGTTATTATGATATATGGAAATGTTGAGGGAACAAGAAAGTCAGTTTTAGAAAGATTGGAAGAATTATACAGTGAAAAAATAGATAAAAGTGAGGTGCTAAATGGCACATTAGTAGATACTATTGTGTCTATATCCAATGAAATAAATAGGGAAATATCTGTTTCCATAGATAGAAAAGGAAATATAGTAACTATAGCTATAGGTGATAGTAGTACAGTGGAAATAAGTGATATAGAAATTATTGAAAACAAACTTCCGAAAATACGAGTGATACACACTCATCCCAATGGAAATCCAAATTTATCTTATATAGATTTATCTGCATTAACAAAATTAAAATTAGATTGTATAGTGTCTATTGGTGTAGGCGAGGATAAAACAATAACAGGATATTCTGTTGCAGTATTAGAAAGAAAAGAAGAAATTTTAAGCTATAGAACTTTTAATTTTAAAGAATTTATAAAGATAAGAAATTTTGATTATTTAAGTCATTCTAGAAAAATAGAGGAAAGTTTAAATAAGTATATAGATGAAAGTGTTGAAAAAGCAATATTAGTTGGAACGGAAAATCAAGATAGTTTAGATGAATTAGAGGAACTTGCAAAAGCTTGTAATGTAGAAAGTGTGGAAAAGATTTTGCAAATTAGAAAAAAAATTGATAGTACTTTTTATATTGGTAAAGGTAAAGCCGCAGAAATAGCCACGATAAGACAAACAAAGGGTGCTAATTTAGTTATATTTGATGAAGAATTGTCAGGTTCTCAAGTTAGAAATCTAGAAGATGCTATAGGAATCAAAGTAATAGATAGAACAACTCTAATTTTAGAAATATTTGCAAGAAGATCTAAAACAAAGGAGTCTAAAATCCAAGTAGAATTAGCGCAATTAAAATATAGGTTGCCAAGGCTTATAGGACTTAGTGCGAATCTTTCAAGAACAGGAGGAGGAATAGGAACAAGAGGACCTGGAGAAAAGAAATTAGAAACGGACAAAAGACATATTCGAGATAGAATATATGATTTAAAATGTGAATTAGAAACAATGAAAAAAGTTCGAGTAAATCAAAGGCAGAACAGAGGAGATATACCTAAAATAGCTTTAGTTGGATATACTAATGCAGGTAAATCAACTTTAAGAAATAAATTATGTGAAATATATTCTCCAAAGGGAGAAAAAATAAAAGATGAAGTTTTTTCTAAAGATATGCTATTTGCAACTTTAGACACTACAACTAGAAAAATATCCTTAGTAGATGGTAAAACTGCAGCACTTACAGATACAGTTGGTTTTATTAATAAATTACCTCATGACTTAGTAGAATCTTTTAAATCAACTTTAGATGAGGTTATATCCGCAGATCTATTACTACATGTAATAGACGGTTCTTCTTTAAATGCTGTATCACAAATAGAATCTGTATATAGTGTATTAGAAGAGCTGAATGTTTTAGATAAACCTATAATAAATATTATAAATAAGATTGATACAGCAGATGATGAAAATATTAAACTTTTAGAAGATTCTTTAAAAGAAGAAAATATAATAAAAATATCTGCTAGGGAAAGTATAAATCTAGACCTATTAACAAAAGATATAGTTGATAGTCTTCCATATAAGATAAAAAAGCTAAATTTTATTATTCCATATGACAAACAAAATTTAGTTAATTACCTTCATGAAAATGCAAAGGTTTCAAATGAAGAATATGTAGAAGAGGGAACCAAGGTAGAGGCTCTTGTAGATCAAATGGTTTTAAATAAATTAGAAAAATATATAATAAATAATGATTATTAAAAGAAAATAGTTGATTTGCAAAACAAAATCTGTTAAAATGAAATAAATTGATTTAGGAGGGATATTATGGATAAATTTCTATGTCCGGCTTGTGGCTACATATATGACCCAGAAGCAGGAGATCCAGACAATGGAGTTGAACCAGGAACAAGTTTTAAAGACGTTCCTGAAGATTGGGTATGTCCACTTTGCGGATTAGCAAAAGAAGATTTTGAAAAGATAGAAGAATAGAAAAAATATTAACTATCAACTAAATATGTTGGTAGTTTTTAACAGAAAGGACGGAATTCTCCCATCCTCTTAGGTGGGAGATGGATAGTCCTTATTATTTTAGGATCGATACCTAAAATAATAATCTTTTGACAATTTACTATTAGTTATATATTATTAATTCAGTAGTAAATATAAAAAAGAGGTAAAAATAATGGAATTAGATACAAATAATCATTCAGTATTCTTATTAAATTATCATTTAGTATTAGTTATAAAATACAGAAGAAAAGTGATAAATGATGAAATATCAAATAGGCTAAAAGAAATATTCGAGTATATATGCCCTAAATATAATATTACTTTAGGTGAATGGAATCACGATAAAGACCACATACATCTACTTTTTAGAGGTTCACCAAATACAGATATATCGAAATTCATAAATGCTTATAAAAGTGCTAGTAGTAGGCTTGTAAAAAAAGAGTTTCCATTAATAAGAAGCCAATTGTGGAAAGAATATTTTTGGAGTAGGAGTTATTGCCTTATAACAACTGGTGGTGCTCCTATAGATATAGTTAGAAAGTATATCGAAAATCAAGGAATGAAATGAGGTGAGAGAGTGTTAAAAGCTTATAAATTCAGATTATACCCAAATGAAGAACAAAGAATATATTTAGCCAAGACTTTTGGATGCACTAGATTCGTATATAATAAAATGTTAGCTGAAAGAATTAAGTCCTATGAAGAAAATAAAAACTTAGATATTAAGTCAGTAAAATATCCTACTCCTGCACAATATAAAGGTGAATTTGAGTGGTTAAAGGAAGTTGATAGCCTAGCACTCGCCAATGCTCAAATGAATTTAGATAAAGCATATAAGAATTTCTTTAGAGATAAATCAGTTGGATTTCCTAAATTCAAGCAAAAAACTAATACCAATAATTACACAACAAATAATCAAAATGGAACTGTATACATTGAAAATAATCATATCAAAGTACCTAAATTAAAATCTATGATTAAGATAAAAGAGCATAGACAGTTCAATGGATTAATTAAGTCAGTGACTGTATCACAAGTACCTAGTGGAAAGTATTACATTTCCATTTTAGTTGATACCGAAAATATACAATTGCCTAAAACAGATAAAAAAATTGGTGTGGACTTAGGTATAAAAGAATTTGCAATAACAAGTGATGGAGTATTTTTTAGCAATGCAAAACACTTAAAGAAATCAGAAAGAAGATTAGCTAAACTTCAAAAGGACTTGGCAAGAAAACAAAAGGGTAGCAACAATAGGAAAAAAGCTAGAATTAAAGTAGCAAAGATACATGAAAAAATAGCTAATCAAAGGAAAGATATGTTACACCGAGTAAGTACTCAATTAATTAACGAAAACCAAGTTATAGTTATAGAGGACTTAAAAGTAGGTAACATGATAAAGAATCATAAGTTAGCTAAATCGATAGCGGATGTTAGCTGGTCAGAGTTCAGACGAATGCTTGAGTATAAAGCAAAATGGTATGGAAGAAAAATAATAATAGCACCATCCAATTATGCAAGTAGTCAGTTATGTTCTAATTGTGGCAATAAATCAAGTCAAACAAAAGACTTATCTTGTAGGACATATATATGTCCAGTATGTGGAATGGTAATGGACAGGGATATAAATGCGAGTAAAAATCTACTAAAACTAGCAATGTAATAAAAGATATATTGTTAGAGAGGTCGGTTCGATCTTGATAGCTTGGGTAAACTTGCTACGGTAGTAGTATTGACCAAGAAGCTCCCACCTCTTAGGTGGTGAGTAGTTCACTTTTTATATTGCATTATATTGATATATACTTGATAAATACTAGATGTTTATGTATATTTATAGTATAAGCTTTTATTTAAAAGGGGGCCCTAAGTGGAAGGTTCAATTATAAAATACCAAAAATCATTTAATAGATTAATAGAAAGATTTAGAAAAGCAGAAGGCGTATTAGCAGTTATGGTATTCGGAAGTATGGTAACTGGGGATTTGTGGGAAGAATCTGATATTGATTTATTTGTAATTATTGATGAGCATGGAACAGAAATAAAAAATATATATACTTATGAAAAAGATGTACCGGTTCATATAAAACTTATGAGTAAGGAAAAATTTAAACATCTATATGAAGAAGATAAAAGAGGCGGTTTTATGCATAGAATATTTGCCTCTTCAAGATTGGTGTACTCTAAAGATTTAGAAATAACAAAAACCTATGATAGTGGAAGATATTATCCAGATATAGATAGAGAAAGATGGAATATGGTTTATCTTGGAAGACTATTAAAAAATATAGGAGTTTGTAAGAAGTATATAGCAAATGATGGAGTATATACTGCTTATTCTGCAGCAGTAAGGTGTTTAGAAGACTATGCAAAATTACTTATAAATTCTTCAGGATATATGATTAGTAAGGATGCAATGGCAATGGCAATGAATTTAAATGATGAGTATAAAAAAGTAGTAGATGAATTGTTTTATACTAATGAAATAAATATAAAAAATTCTATAGAAAAAATAACATGTTTTATTGATAGTTCTATAGATAAAATCATAAGAACATCTACTAAGGTATTAATAAATTTCATGAAGGATTCAGATTGTACTTTAAGCGCTGAAGACATTATAAAAGACAATTTATTTGAAAATTACAATATAAATATGGAAGAAATTTTAAATAAGCTTTACGATGAAAATCTAATAAAAAGACAAACAAGAGAGTTCGTTTTAACAAACAAGAGCGTTATTTTTGAAGAAAATGTATACTACGTGTAAGGCACCCATAAGGGTGCTTTTGAGGTGAATCATGGAAAAGTTTATAGTTAAATTTGAAGGTAGCACAACTAAATATAATCAAATAGCCAAACATATTAAGTTCTTAATAGAGAAAAAACTAATTGAAGATGGAGAAAAATTACCATCTATAAGAAGTTTAGCCACCTATCTTTGTGTTAATAATTCAACTATTATAAGTGCATATAAAAAATTGCAAGAAGAAGGATATGTGATTATAAAGGATGGAAGTGGTACCTTTGCAAAAACTAAAAGATATAGTATTAATTTTAAAAAAAAATATGTAGAAATAACTAGGCAGCTATCGCAAAACAAAGAATGTTGCGATTTTACCGGTGAAAATATAGATATTGATTTTTTTTCTATAAATACATTTAAAAAAGTGCTTAATGAAGTTATAGATTTTTATGGTGTTGAATCACTAACTTATCAAGATAGAATAGGGTTTGAGGATTTAAGAAATAGTATAAAAGATTATTTTTGGGATGGGTCTATAAAAAGTGAAGA
>JBGUER010000072.1:0-15430 GCA_041821285.1 Clostridiaceae bacterium | reverse complement strand
GCTATATTTTCAAGAAGTCGGGTTTTGTTTTTAAATTATCTTAGTAGATTTTATATAGAGATAGTACGAGGAACGCCTTTTCTTGTTCAAATCTATTTTTTTTATTTTATAATAGCTACTGCGTTTAATCTTAATAATAAATATGTGTTAGGGATAATAATATTATCAGTTTTCACTGGAGCTTATGTTACTGAAATAATAAGGGGGGGAATAGAGAGTATTAATAAATCTCAGCTAGAAACTGCAAAATCTATAGGATTTACTCAGGTTCAAACTTATAGATACGTGGTTGTACCCCAGGTTATAACTAGGATATTGCCATCGCTTGCAGGTCAATTATCTTCTTTAGTTAAAGATTCTTCACTTTTATCGGTTATAGCAGTTTCTGAATTTACAAAGGTTATTTTAGAGGTGGATGCTTTGAATTTCAGAACTTTTGAAAACTTAACTTTGCTTGGAATTGGATATTTAGCGTTGACTTTGCCTATTTCATTAATATCTAAAAAGTTAGAAAGGAAGTTCCATTATGAAGCTTAAGATTAAAAATTTGACGAAGTCCTTTGGTGACAATGTAATTTTAGACAATGTAAATTTAGAATTAAATAATGTACATAGTCTTGTAATAATTGGACCATCAGGTGGAGGTAAATCTACATTACTTCGAATTATTGCAGGACTTGAGAAACCTGATTCAGGAGAAATATGGGTAAATGAAAAAAAATTAAATTTTGATGAAGAGTATCTTATTAATTATAGAAAAAATGTGGGTATGGTTTTTCAATCCTATAATCTTTTTCCCCATTTAACAGCTATTAAAAATATAACACTTCCATTAGAGAAGGTTCATAAGCTTTCAGAGGAAGAAGCTATAAAAAGGGCCAAATTTTATTTAGAAAAGTTTCAACTAAATGAACATATGGATAAAAAACCCATTCAGTTATCAGGAGGGCAGCAGCAAAGAGTAGCTATAGCAAGGGCGCTATCTATAAATCCTGATTTTTTATTGTTAGACGAGCCAACGTCTGCACTAGACCCAGACTTAACTAAAGAAGTGTTAGATACTATTTTAGAACTTAAAGAGGAGAAGAGAGATATGATGCTTGTGACTCATGAAATGGGATTTGCAAAACAAGCTTCTGATTATATTATATTTGTAGCAAATGGTGGTATACTAGAAGAAGGACATAGCACGCAGGTATTTTCTAATCCTAAAACAGATGAACTGAATAAATTTTTAGAAAGAATATTAGAGTGGAGGTGAAAAAATGGCCACAATTAAAGATGTAGCTAAAGAGGCCGGAGTTGCTGTTGCAACAGTTTCAAGGGTTTTAAATAATAGAGGTTACATAAGCGAGGATATGAAGAAAAAAGTATCTGCTGCCATGGAAAAACTTCAATATCAACCCAATGAAGTAGCTAGGTCTTTATATAGAAAAAAGTCTAATATTATCGGGCTTATAGTACCTACTGTCTCACATCCTTTTTTTGGAGAGCTTACTAATTACATTGAGTATTATGCTTATAAAAATGGGTATAAAATACTTTTATGTAATTCTCAATTGGATAGGACCAAAGAAAAAGAATATGTAGATATGCTTAAAAGAAATCAAGTAGATGGAATTATTATGGGTAGCCATACTCTAGATATTGAAGACTATTTAGATTTAAATCTTCCTATTGTAACTATAGATAGAAAAATATCGGATAAGATTCCTTATGTATCTTCTGACAATTATAAGGGCGGAGAACTAGCTACTAATTTATTGATAGAAAGTGGATGTGAAAATTTAGCGTTATTTACGGGTAATTTACATCTTCATATGCTATCTAATAATAGGCACCATGCATATGAAGATGTTGCAAATATGCATGGAGTGAAACATGTTACAGTTGAAACAGACTTAAATGTATTTGATTCTGATAAATATGAGAATCTTATTTATAATTTTCTTCGGAAGTATTCAGATATAGATGGGATATTTGCAAATAGTGATATTTTAGCAGCTCAAACTATAAAAATATGTAGTAAACTTGGGAAAAAAATCCCAGATGATATTAAAATTGTTGGTTATGATGATGTTAGGATATCATCATTGGCTATTCCAGAAATAACAACAATAAGGCAGCCAGTTGATAAAATGAGTGAGAAGGCTATAGAACTTATTATTAAACAATGTGATAATGAATATGTTACAATGGAAAATATATTGCCAGTAACTCTTGTTAAAAGATCTACTTGTTAGTGAAAAAGAGAATAAATAATTAAAAATGAAATGGGATGTGTAGTTTATTATATATATCTTGTTTTTATTTTTAAAAAAATATGTTAACCGATTAATATATTTTATGTTAAACGGTTGACATAAAGAATTAAAGCATATATAATAAAAACATAAAGTATATAAACGGTTACATAACCGTAAATTTTTTAATGGGAGAGGGGAAAAATGAAAAAAATTAAAATTTTATCTTTAATTACAGCATGTACACTAGTTATCGGATTATTTGCTGGATGCGGTTCTACAAATTCGGGGGATGCTGACACAAAGTCTGGTAAGACAAAAATCACATTTTTAAATTCTAAAGGAGAAATTCAAACTCAATTAGAGGATGCAGCGGTTAAATTTTCAGAAGAAAACTCAGATATTGAATTAGAAGTAATTCCTTGTGCAACTGGTTCATCTCCATTTGAGGCAGTATCTTCTATGTATGCATCAGGTAATGCGCCTACAATATCTATGCTAGATCCAGGTGATGTTGCAAAATTCCAAGAAAAATTATTAGACATGTCATCACAGGATTTTGTGAAAGACTCAATTGATAAAAGTTTAGATATGGTTACTACTGATGGTGAAGAAGTTATTGGTTTTCCATTTGCAGTTGAGGGATATGGATTAATATATAATAAAAAAGTTTTAGATTCGGCTTTAGGTTCAGAATTTGATCCATCCACAATAAAAACCCGTGATGATTTAAAAGCTTTATTTGCAAAGGTTTCAGATAGTGGAGTTACTCCAATGGTTTTATCTCCATTAGATTGGTCTTTAGCAGCACATTTTTTACCAATATCTTATGCTGATCAAGGTTCAACTTCAGCTGATGTAGCTAAATTTATTGATAGCTTAAAAGCAGGGAATGAAGATTTAATAAATAATTCAGCATTTAATGGATTGATGGATACATTCGATATGTTTAAAGCTAATAATATAGATAAAGATGATCCTATGTCTGGAACTTACGATGAAGCTCCAGAAGTTTTAGGAAAAGGTGAAGTTGGTTTCTGGTTTATGGGAAATTGGGCTTGGTCTCCAATAAGTGAGTTTGATACTGCAGATGAAGAATATGGATTCTTACCTATTCCTATTTCAAACAATGCAGAAGATTATGGTAATACACAAATTCCAGTAGGAGTTACAAAGTATTTAGTTTTAGATAAAGATCAAAGTTCAGAAGAAGAACAAGCTGCTGCTGAAAAGTTCTTAAATTGGTTAGTATATGATGAAGCAGGACAAGATGTTTTAGTGAATAAATGCAATCTTATACCAGCGTTCTCAAATATAACAATTGAACCATCAGATCCTCTAGCAAAGTCAATAAAATCATATATATCAGATGGAAAAACTCTTCAGTTTATGACTAATTTACCAGCAGATCATTGGTCAGAAATTGGTGCTTCGATGCAAAAATATTTAGCAGGTGAAAGTGATAGAGCAGGACTAGTTGAAGAAATAGAATATTATTGGGAAAATGTAGAAAATTAATTTTAATGAAATTTAATAGCGGATAGAATTTCTATCCGCTATTTATAAATTAATAAATTATAAAGGGGCGTATTTATGAATAGAGATAAAACTTTTTTTGATAAATTCAAAACATATTTAATATTTGCAGGGCCTACAACTTTTGCGTTTATTACAGTTATTATGTTGCCTTTCCTATTTGGTATATATTTAACTTTTACTAATTGGGATGGAATATCTTCTGCACATTCATTTGTTGGGACAGCAAATTATTTATCTGTTTTTAAAGATGCTGCTTTTTTTGATTCATTTTTACTAACGATAAAATATGTTTTGTTTACAGTTGTTATAACTAATACTGTAGCTTTTCTTTTAGCTTATATTTTAACTAGTGGGATAAAGGGACAGAACTTTTTTAGAGCTGGATTTTTCACACCAAATCTTATTGGAGGAATAATATTAGGATTTGTTTGGCAGTTTATTTTTTCTAATGTTTTAGTTTATCTAGGAGATACATTTAATTGGGCTATATTTTCATCTTCATGGCTAGGTAATCCTACAAAGGCATTTTGGACTTTGGTAATAGTAAGTGTTTGGCAAAATTCAGGGTATATGATGATTATATATATAGCTGGGTTTATGGGAGTTCCAAAAGATGTTTTAGAAGCAGCAAGTATAGATGGGGCTACAGATTCTAGAAAAATGAGAAGTGTTATATTACCTCTTATGATTCCTTCTTTTACAGTGTGTGTATTTTTATCCCTTCAAAGAGGATTTATGGTATACGATTTAAATATTTCATTAACTGGTGGAGGACCATTTAAGAGTACTGAACTTATAGCAATGCATGTTTATGATAAGGCATTTTTAGCACAAAAATATGGAATGGGTCAAGCTGAAGCATTTTTCTTATTTTTAATGGTAGCTGCGGTTACATTAGTTCAAGTTTATTTTAGTAAGAAGGCGGAGGTTGAAGCATAATGAAAAGAAGGAAATTTATAGCTAATATAATAAAAACTATATTTTTGATTATTATGATGATTGTTTATGTAGCACCTTTCATATTCGTATTAATAAATTCATTCAAGGATAGAAAACAGATTATAACAAATCCTTTAGCTTTTGTTGAACATTTGAATTTTGATAATTATGTAGAAGCATTTAACAAAATGGATTATATACATGGGTTTACTAATTCGTTTATTATAACTTTGTGCAGTGTGGTTGTTATAGTTGTTTTTTCTTCTATGACGGCTTATCTCTTCGTAAGGAGAAAATCAAAATTTAATCAATATATGTTTTTTATAATGATAGCATCAATGATTATTCCATTTCAAGGTATAATGATTCCTTTGGTTAAAATATATGGTTCTATAGGAATGTTAAATAGTAAATGGGCGCTAATTTATATGTATTTAGGTTTTGGTACATCTTTAGCAGTATTTATGTTTCATGGGTTTATTAAAAGTATTCCTCTAGAACTTGAAGAGGCGGCTATGATAGATGGTGCATCTAGAATGGGAACATTTTGGAAGATAGTATTTCCGTTATTAAAACCCACTACAATGACTATAGCTATTTTAGATGTTCTTTGGATATGGAATGATTTTCTATTACCATCTTTAGTTTTAGTTTCTTCAAGCGAGAGAACGCTTCCATTATCTATATTTTATTTTTATGGTACTTATACAATAAATTATGGATTAGCTATGGCTGGATTAATGCTTACTATAATTCCGGTAATAATAGTTTATATATTTATGCAAAAGCAAATAATAGATGGAGTTTTACAAGGTTCTATAAAATAAATTATTTAATCTGATATATTTAGGAGAATACCATGGATAAAAAAAAGCAAGCAGATGAATTTATTAAAGATAATAAGGATAAAGTTAATAAATGTTATAGAATGAAATATCATTTTATGGGACAATTTGGATGGATAAATGACCCGAATGGGTTTAATTTCTATAAAGGTCAGTATCATCTTTTCTATCAGCATTATCCTTATGATTCTGTTTGGGGCCCAATGCATTGGGGGCATGCAAAAAGTAAAGATTTGGTAAAGTGGGAGTATTTACCTATTGCGTTAGCTCCAGATGAGGAGTATGACAAAGATGGATGTTTTTCTGGAACATCTATTGAGGAAAGAGGGGAATTGTATTTATATTATACAGGTCATAAATATTTGAATTCTAATAAAACTGAGTATGAAGAGGTTCAGTGTATTGCCCATTCTAAGAATGGAATAGATTTTGAAAAATTAAAATGTAATCCAATAATTAATGAGAATAGACAGGATTTTAGAGATCCTAAAGTTATAAAGCATGAGAATTTTTATTATATGTTTGTAGGCTCTAATGAAGATCTAAAAAAAGGGCAAATTTTGTTATATAAATCTTCAGATAAATTTAATTTTAAGTTTTTTAGTGTAGCTTTAGAGGGGGATGGCACTTTAGGTGATAATTTTGAATGTCCTGATTATTTCAAAATTCAAGATAAAGAAGTTATGATTATATCTCCTCAGTTTATTTCTAATAAAGATAAGTATATTGATAGAATAAATACACCTATATATTCTTTAGGAAATATGGATTTTGATGAAGGGAAATTTGTATGTGAAGAATTTCACCCTGTAGATTGTGGGTTTAATTTTTATGCACCACAGACGATGATAGATGATAAAAATAGGAGAATTTTAATTGGATGGATGGCTTCTTGGGATAGTGTTGATGTTACAAATAAATATAAGCATTTATGGTCTGGCGCTATGACATTTCCAAGAGAGGTTTTGTTAAAGAACGGTAAGCTTTTGTATAAACCTATAGATGAGATAAAGAACTATAGAAAAAATACCTATGAAATTAAAGAATTAATAATGAGTGGAGAAAAAACTTTAGATTGTGTTGGAGATAGTTATGATACTGAAATTATCATAGATAGTTTAAATGCAGAAAACTTTGGAATAAAAATTAGAGTTTCTCTTGAAGAAGAAACATGTTTTGAATTCGATAAAAAAACAAATTGTTTTATATTTAATAGAGATAATTCTGGTATTGGACCTAAGGGACAGAAGAGATTAAATCTTGATTTAGATAATAATATATTAAAATTAAGAATACTTGTGGATAAATGTTCCGTAGAAGTATTTATTAATGATGGCTGCTTTGTTATGACAGGATTAATATATCCTAAGAAAAATTCAAATAGAATAAAACTTTTTTCAGATAGTCCTATTAAAATAATAAAATTTGAAAAATGGGATATATAACTTATTGGTGGAGGATTGCAATGAAGGGTTTTGACATAAAAAAATTAGAAAATAGAGAATTTGATTTAATAACAGTGGGTGAAGTTTTAATAGATATGATATCAACAGAATATTGTGATGGATTTGAATGCGACACATATAATAAATATTTTGGAGGATCACCTGCAAATATTGCTATGAATACTAAAAATTTAGGGATAAATTCAGGATTAATAACCTGTGTTGGAAGAGACTCTTTAGGAGATTTTCTGGTAAATGAAATAGAAAAAAGGAATATAGATAGTTCCTATGTTGAGAGGACTGATTTTCCAACTTCTATGGTTTTATTAAATAAAAGTAAAGAAAATCCAGTTCCTACATTTTATCGAGGAGCAGATTATAAATTAATTATTAATAAAAGAATAGAAGATAGAATTAAAAATACTAAAATAGTTCATTTTTCATCATGGCCAATATCAAAACAACCTTCTAGAAATACTATTGAGAAAATAATTGATATTGCCAAGGAAAATAATACATTAATTGGATTTGATCCAAATTACCATCCTATGCTATGGGATGAAGAAGATGGAGTAAGTTTTATAAAAAAGATAATAAAAAAGGTGGATATAATAAAACCTAGTGAAGATGATGCTAGAAGATTATTTGGTGACAAAACAATAGATGAATATCTGCAGTGTTTTTTAGAACTTGGGGCTAAATTAGTTGTTATGACTCTTGGTAAAGATGGATTAATTGCAACAGATGGTAAAGAATTCATTAAGCTAGGTACTTTAGCTGATAAAGTTATAGATTCAACTGGTGCAGGTGATGCATTTTGGTCAGGATTATATACAGGTATAATTAAAGGGTATAGTATAGAGGATTCGGTAAGGCTTGGAAGCGCAACTAGTGCTTATAAATTAAAATATACAGGGGCAGTAGTACCATTGCCTAAATTAGATGATATAAAAAAAATGTATAATTTATAAAAGGAGAGAAAATATATGGCTTTGAAAAATCAAGTACAGCTTATTTCTTACCCAGATTCTTTAGGAGGCGATTTGAAAACTCTTAATAAAGTGCTTTTAAAATATTTCCCTGATATTTTTAAAGGAGGTGTGCACATTCTTCCACCATTTCCATCATCTGGAGATAGGGGATTTGCTCCATTAACTTATTTAGAAATAGAACCAAAGTTTGGAACCTGGGATGATGTTAAATTAATTGGTGAAAACTTTGATATAATGGTTGATTTAATGGTTAACCATATATCAAAACAATCTGTTTATTTTAAAGATTTTCTTGAAAAAGGGTATACTTCTGAGTTTGCTGATCTATTTATAACACTTGATAAACTTTGGAAAGACGGGAAACCGCTAAAGGATGACATAGATAAGATGTTTCTTAGAAGAATTTTACCATATTCCACTTATAATATAAAAGAAACTGGTGATGATGAAAAAGTTTGGACTACTTTTGGAAAAACTAATCCATCAGAGCAGATAGATTTGGATGTGAACTCAGAAAAAGTTAAAAATCTTTTCACAGAATTTTTTAATAATTTTAAGTATAATAAAATTAAAATAGTAAGGTTAGACGCAGTTGGATATGTGTGTAAAAAGCTTGGCACAAGTTGTTTTTTTGTTGAGCCTGATATTTATGAATTTCTTGATTGGATTAAGAAATTAGCTGATTCATTAGGTATAGAATTACTTCCTGAAGTTCACTCACATTATTCTATTCAAAATAGATTAGTGGAACATGGATTTTGGATATATGATTTTATATTACCATATACTATTCTTGATACGTTAATAAATAAAAATAGTGATAAGCTTTGTGGATATCTAAAAAATCGACCGGAGAAACAATTTACAATGTTAGATTGTCATGATGGTATTCCGGTTAAACCAGATATGGATGGTTTATTAGATGTTGAAGAGGCTAAAAAGGTAGTGGATGTATGTGTTGATAGAGGAGGGAATTTAAGTCTTATTTTATCTGATGAATATAAAGAAAAGGACGGATTTGACGTTCATCAAATAAGAGGTACATATTATTCACTTCTTAATTGTGACGATGACGCGTACATTGCAGCAAGAGCTATTCAATTCTTTACACCGGGAATACCACAAGTTTATTATGTAGGGTTATTAGCTGGTAAAAATGATTACGAAGCTGTTAAAAAAACTAATGAAGGTCGTGAAATAAATCGTCATAATTATTCTGAGGATGAGATAGAAAAATCGGCACAAAGTGAAGTTGTTCAAAGGCTGTTAAAGCTTATAAGGTTTAGAAATGAATATGATGCATTTAATGGATATTTCAAAGTGTTAGATTGTAAAAGTGATGAAATAAATCTTATATGGGAAAATAATGAAAAATATTGTAAATTATTTATAGATTTTAAAACTAATAAAGCAATAATAAATTATGTAGATGAAAAAGGAATGGAGATTCATTATTTTCTATAAAATATATATAATACAAGCCCCCATAGGATTTCCTATGGGGGCTTTGGGGATTGCTTTTATATTAAATGTAATTGAGGGGCTTATTTAGTTGTTTTTTTCTTTGCAGCTTTAACTGGTGTAGTATCTTTTTCATATGCATTTATATACATTTGTTTTATTTCTGAGAATAAAGGATATCTTGGGTTAGCACCAGTACATTGATCATCAAAAGCTTCTTCGCACATATTATCTAATGTTTCGTAGAATTTATCACTTGGAACTCCATAAGCTTTTATTGATGTTGGGATTCCTACTCTAGCTTTTAATTCATCTATTGCTTTTATCAAAAGATCAACTTTTTCATCTTCAGTGTTTCCACCAAGATTTAGATAATCAGCAATTCTTGCATATCTCCATTTAACATTTGGATATTTGTATTGAGGGAAAGCAGCTTGCTTTCTTGGATCATCTGCTGCGTTAAATTTAATAGCTTCTCCAATTAATAATGCATTAGCAATACCATGAGGAACGTGGTGGTTAGATCCTAGTTTGTGAGCCATTGAGTGACATACTCCTAGGAAAGCATTTGCAAATGCCATACCAGCCATACTAGATGCGTGAGCTATTTTTTCTCTAGCTTTTACATTTGTTGTTCCTTCGTTATAAGCATCTGGAAGGTATTTAAATATTAATCGTATAGCTTCTAGTGATAAACCATTAGTATATTCAGAAGCTAAAACTGAAACATAAGCTTCTAAAGCATGTGTTAAAGCATCTATTCCTGAAGCTGCTGTTAATCCTCTTGGCATATTCATCATAAGTTCAGCATCTACTATAGCCATATCAGGAGTTAATTCATAATCTGCTAAAGGATATTTTATTCCTGTTTTTTCGTCTGTTATTACTGCGAATGGAGTAACTTCAGAACCTGTACCAGCTGATGTTGGAACTGCTATCATCATAGCTTTATCTCCCATGTGAGGGAATTTAAATACTCTTTTTCTTATATCCATGAATCTCATAGCTAAATCTTCAAATTTAACTTCTGGGTGTTCATACATAACCCACATTATTTTAGCTGCATCCATAGGTGAACCTCCACCTAAAGCTATTATTGTGTCTGGGTTGAATAATTTCATTTCAGCAGCACCTCTTTTAGCTGTAGCTAATGTTGGGTCTGGTTGAACATCATAGAATATTTTATAATCTATATTTGATTCTTCTAAAACTTTAGTTATGGTATCTACATAACCTAGGTCATATAATACTTTATCTGTAACTATAAATGCTTTCTTTTTACCCATATCTTTTAATTCTTGAAGGGCAACTGGTAAACATCCGTATTTGAAATATATTTTTTCAGGAACTCTAAACCAAAGCATGTTTTCTCTCCTCTCTGCTACACTTTTTACATTTAGTAAGTGTTTAACTCCTACGTTTTCAGATATGGAGTTTCCACCCCAAGAACCGCAACCTAGAGTTAATGATGGAGCTAATTTAAAGTTATATATATCTCCAATAGCGCCTTGAGAAGCTGGCATATTTATAATAGTTCTTCCAGTTTTCATGGTAGCACCAAATTTATTTATTCTATCTGTACATTTTATTTGATCTGTGTATAAAACAGATGTATGACCAAATCCACCAAGTTCTATTAATCTAGAAGCTTTTGTAAGTGCTTCATCAAAAGATTTAACTTTATACATAGCTAGGATTGGTGATAATTTTTCGTGTGAGAATGGTTCTTCAAGTTCTACAGACTCAACTTCTCCAATTAAAACTTTAGCAGATTCAGGAACAGTAACTCCTGCAATTTTTGCTATGTTATAAGCTGATTGACCAACTATTTTAGCATTAACTCCGCCGTTTATTAATATTATCTTACTTACTTTTTCTTTTTCTTCAGCGTTTAGGATATAAGCTCCTCTAGCTAAAAACTCTGCTCTTACTTCAGCATATATACTATCCATTACAACAACTGATTGTTCTGATGCACATATTACACCATTGTCAAAAGTTTTAGATAGCAAAATTGAGTTTACAGCCATTTTAATGTGAGCATATTCATCTATTATAGCAGGCGTGTTTCCAGCACCAACTCCAATAGCAGGTTTTCCTGAAGAATAAGCTGCACGTACCATTCCAGGACCACCAGTTGCTAAGATAATATCGCAACCTTTCATAACTTCTCCTGATAGCTCAACAGAAGGTTCATCTATCCATCCTATGATGTTCTCAGGTGCTCCAGCTTCAACTGCTGCATCTAAAATAGTTTTAGCAGCTGCTATAGTTGAATTTTTAGCTCTTGGGTGAGGGGAGAATATTATACCATTTCTTGTTTTAAGTGATATTAAAGCTTTGAATATAGCAGTAGATGTAGGATTTGTAGTTGGAACTATTGCTGCAACTACACCTATAGGTTCAGCTGATTTGTATATTCCAAAAGAATCATCTCTGTCTATTATTCCGCATGTTTTTTCATCTTTATATTTGTTATATATATATTCAGCCGCGAAATGGTTTTTAATAACTTTATCTTCTACTATTCCCATTCCTGTTTCTTCAACTGCCATTTTTGCTAGTTTTATTCTGGCGTTGTTAGCTGCCATAGCTGCTGATCTAAATATTTCATCTACTTGTTCTTGTGAATAAGTAGAAAATAATTTTTGAGCTGCTTTAACTTGTTCTATTTTCTTTTTTAATTGATCTGAATTTGTAACTTTCATAAGATCACTCCTTTTGTTAATCATTTAACAATTATAATTATAATACATTGTTAAAAAGTTGTCAATATACTTTTTGAAAATATTTTTGAAGATTTTACATATAAAAAATATGTATATTCTGTACCATAGACCAGTTCGTTTAAAATAGACAATTTTAACATGCTGTTATAGTTTAAAAAAATCTTTGTATTACTAAATTATCAAGAAATAAAGAACATTACATGAAAATGTTTACATACATTGTTATTAACTTAACATTTATATATATTCGAAAATAATAAGTAATTGGTTACTATAATTAAAAAATATAATTGAATATTTATAAATAATTTAGTATAATAAACCCATACAAAATAAAATAGTTCGGATGATGTTAACGGGAGAGAGATGGATTCCATCCACCGAAGAGGTAATCTTTCAGGTACCATATATCACATATTGGAGATGACCGTTATCGGACGAGCCTCTGGAGAGACTCATAGAGCACCGAAGGAGCAAGTTAGTGAAAACTAATGAAACTCTCAGGTAAAAGGACAGAGGATATTGTTAATTATACTAGATTTTTAAACTAGTTTATTAATTATGCAATGATCTTATACTAATCAGAGGCCTATATTTTTATAGGGCTCAATTTTTTTTGATTATTTTCTCTACCATTAACTTTATTTTCTCCTACCAAATTTTAATTATACATTATTATTTAAAAACTAAATAAAAAAAAGGAGGACATTATGGAAGGAATTATTAATTTTTTTAATGCTATTGATTCTATTGTTTGGGGGGTACCACTTTTAGTTTTGTTAGTTGGTACTGGTATTTATTTAACTGTGAGACTGGGGGTACTTCAAGTTATAAAGCTTCCGTTAGCTTTGAAATATTTATTTAAAAAAGACGATAATGAGGCACAGGGAGATGTATCTTCTTTTGCTGCACTATGTACTGCGCTAGCTGCAACTATTGGAACTGGAAATATAGTAGGTGTTGCTACTGCTATTAAAATGGGAGGACCTGGAGCGCTATTTTGGATGTGGGTAGCAGCTTTCTTTGGAATGGCTACAAAATATTCAGAAGGTCTTTTGGCTGTAAAATATAGAACAGTAGATGAGAAGGGTGAAATGGCCGGTGGACCTATGTATTATATTGAAAAAGGTCTTGGAAAAAAATGGCTTGCTAAAATATTTGCTATTTTTGGTATTGGTGTTGCTTTGTTTGGCATAGGAACTTTTCCTCAAATAAATGCAATAACAGAGTCTATGAAATTAGCTTTTAATATTCCTATTATTGTTACTGCTGTTATTGTAGCTATTTTAGTAGCTATGGTTACATTAGGAGGAATAAAAAGTATATCTAAAGTAGCTCAAGTTGTTGTTCCTTTTATGGCAGTATTTTATATTATTGGTTCTGTTATTATTCTTGTGTTTAATGCAAATGCATTACCAGAAGCTATTAAATTAGTAATTCATAGTGCATTTAATGGAACAGCTGCAATAGGTGGATTTGCAGGTGCTACTATGAAAGTTGCTATTCAAAGTGGAATAGCAAGAGGAGTATTTTCAAATGAGTCAGGACTTGGAAGTGCGCCTATAGCAGCAGCTGCTGCTAAAACTAATTCTTGCGTAAGGCAGGGACTTATATCTATGACTGGAACGTTCTTTGATACTATCATTATTTGTACAATGACTGGTTTAGTTCTTATAACTACAGGTTTTTGGAATTCAGAATATGCTGGTGCTGCTATGACTAATGCAGCTTATACGCAAGGGCTACCTACAGATATTATTGGACTTTTAATAGTAACTATAGGACTTGCATTCTTTGCTTTTACTACTATACTCGGATGGAATTATTATGGTGAAAAGTGTGTAGAGTATGTTTTTGGAATAAAGGCTATAAAACCATATAAATTTATATTTATCGGATTAGTTTTATTTGGAGCTTTCTTAAAACTTGATTTAATATGGATTATAGCAGACATAGTAAATGGTCTTATGGCTATTCCAAATTTAATAGCACTTATAGGATTAAGTGGAGTTGTAATATCAGAAACTAAAGAATATTTCAAAGAATTATCTTAGAGAAATAGTTTGAATAAAAAAAGGTTGCTTACACATATATATGTAGGCAACCTTTTAATTTATTATTTTATTACTTGTGCACCTATTACTGAATTGTTATTATCAAGACCAAATACAACTATTCCGTCACTATATATGTAGACAAAGGTTACACCTTGATTATCTTTAGTGAATTTACCTAAAGTTGAATTATCAAGGACTGAGGGAACTGTAACTTGTGTAGTTGTTTTAGGTTTTACCGTGCAATCAAAAATAGCTAGATAGAAAGAACCGTTTAAATAATTATGGTTAATATTATTAACTTTAGTACCTGTATAATAAAGATAATCAATATTGTTAGACATATATCCTATTTTACCAGTGAATGGGTTATATAATGCATTATCTATGTTTTCTGTGTGATTATAAATTGTAAAAGTTGATTTTAGTTTGGTTTGTATTTCTTTTGCATCATCACTATCATAACTAGAATAAACGGCCATGGGTTCTAGGTAGCATCTTATGGTTTTTACATTAGTAACAACTCCAGCATTTTTTGCTTCAGTTTTAAATGTTACAGCTTTGGGTATTAGAACAGCAGCGAGTATTGCTATTATGGCTAGGACTATCATTAACTCGATTAAAGTAAAAGCTTTTTTAAACATTAAAAATCTCCTTTAGGTAAATATTATCTTATAAATATATTATCCTATATTGGTTACGAAATATCAATATGTAAAAGAATAAAAAATAGAAATCTTTACAATATTATGTCTATTTGTGTATAATGTAAGTATATAAATTAATTACGTACATAAGGGGAAGAATATGAGAAATATAAATATTATATACAAAAGTAAAAAAGATATAGAAGAGATAAATGATAAAGACTATTTTAATGATAAAAACACATTGGTTATGGTTTTTTCAGGGATATGCCAAGAAGATTATATTCAATCTATTCTTAAAGATATAAAAGGTATTCTCCCTAAATGCAAAATAATAGGTTCAACTTCTGCAGGTGAAATATGTTGCGATAAAAATTATGAAAAAGAAACTGTGATATCAATTTGTAGATTTGAGAATATAGAATTAAATTTATCTTTTATAGAAGATGAACTTAAAGATGAATATGAAATAGGTAAGGATATTGGAGGAAAATTAATAAAAGGGGATACTAAGGCATTAATTATGTTTGCTAATT
>JBGUER010000071.1:0-15573 GCA_041821285.1 Clostridiaceae bacterium | reverse complement strand
ACGTCGCGAGTTCGAATCTCGTCTCCCGCTCCAATTTAAATATGCTATTAGCACAATTGGAAAGTACCTGACTCATAATCAGGGTGCCCAGGATTTAAGTTTCTGATGGCATGCAAAATGAATATCGGGGTGTAGCGCAGATGGGAGCGCGCGTGGTTTGGGACCATGAGGTCGCAGGTTCAATCCCTGTCACCCCGACCAGTTATGCGGGTGTAGCTCAACGGTAGAGCCCTAGCCTTCCAAGCTAGTTGTGAGAGTTCGATTCCCTTCACCCGCTCCATTTTTATTTTTTGCATTCGTAGCTCAGCTGGATAGAGTAGTGGACTTCGAATCCAATGGTCGCAGGTTCGACTCCTGTCGAGTGCACCAAAAACCCTTACAACTTTTATAATTGTAAGGGTTTTATTTTTGTTGTTTTTTATAGCTTACCTTCTTTCTTTGCACTTTTTATATCTAAATATGCAAAATATATAAATCCTAAACAGCAAATCAATAATGTTATTATGTGTAAAGTAGTATTTTTAATAAAAAAATTAATGATTAAATGTAAAAATAATAGTAATGGTGTTAAGTATACAATTTTATTTAGTTTTAATCTGTCCTTTTCAAAATTTTTATCGTTACTATAAGCAATTATTAAAAATAGCGTTACTGCAATGCAAGCTATCACAGGATAATTTCTATCTGTTTCACATATTGTTTTTAAAAATAGAGTAAAAAAACCTAACAAAATTATAATGAATTTATATATTTTCATAAATCACCCCTATGAGTACAAATGTTTTTAGTTACTAAAATAATTCATGCATAACAATAAAATTATACCATTATTAATATTAAATGTGTATAATTGTATAAAAACTACATTATAACTCTTTTCATATTACTAGAAATCAATGATAACTCTTTCGCATTATATGGTGTATTAAATTATAAATAGTAGTAAAATATAATTATGAATATTAGGTATTGATAGATTGGGAGAATTTGAATATATGCCAGTATGGTTAAATTTATCAACAAATATAATTGCACCTGGAATTATGATATTATTTATGTTATGGGATAATAATAAAGGTGAAAAGTGTGTTGATATTTCAGTCTTAGTAGCTTAAAGAAATAATTTAGGAGGAAAAATTATGAATCAGAAGGATAGAATGTTGGCTGGTTTGCCATATAAGGCATGGTTAGACGGGTTGCCAGAAGAGAGAATGGAGAATAAAAAGAAAATATATAAGTATAATCATTGTTTGCCAGATGAAAAAGAGAAAAATGATGAATTAATAAGAGATATTTTGGGTAAAGCAGGTAGTAACATAAATATTCATGTACCTTTTTATTGTGACTATGGAAAGAATATTGAAATAGGAGATAATTTTTTTGCAAATTACAGCTGTACAATTTTAGATGTAGGGAAAGTGATCATAGGTAATAATGTTCAATTTGCCCCAAATGTGTCCTTATATACAGCAGGTCATCCTATACATCCTGATTCGAGGAATTCTGGATATGAATATGGTATTAGTATAACAATAGGAAATAATGTTTGGCTTGGGGGAAATGTTATTGTAAATCCTGGAGTGCACATTGGAAATAATGTTGTTGTTGGTTCGGGAAGCGTTGTTACTAAAGATATTCCAGATAATATGATAGCAGCAGGAAATCCATGTAGAATTATTCGAGAAATTACAGAAGAGGATCGTAAGTATTATTATAAAAATTATAAGTTCGATGTTGATGATTATAAGGACTAAAAAATTGCGGTTGTTTATTCACTAATGTGAACAAATTAAAACCACAAGTTATTTACAGGTAAAAATAAAAGTGTATAATATTAACATGGACATATTTATGTGGTAAATGAGAAAAAAGATTGCATAATATATTGTCATTTTATTATTTACTAGTGATAATTTTCATAAATACATAATTTACTAAAAGGGAGATATAAAATGATTTGTAAAAATTTAAAATCAAAAAGAAATTGGTTAGCGGTATCATTATTAATAATAGGTTTAGTTGGAATGGTTGGGTGTGGTTCTAATAGTAAAAAGTCAAAGAAATTAATTGAAAATTATATAAACAAAATATATGTGATTGAGAATTACAAAGATATGGACATAGAAAAAATTAATGATTTATATCCTGATGATGAGTATACAAAAGAAATAAAAGCGATGATGACTGATGAGAGTTTTGAAGAATTTGTTGTTATTCATCCTGATTTAACATTAAAGCAATGGGCTATAGATAAGCATTGTAATATTAGCATAAAGGATATAAAAATTGAGGAATCATTTAAAAAAGATGATGATACTATAGTTTATAATTATACTGCAGTGGCTACATTGAAATTTGCTGATAGTGGTGAAGAAAAAGAAGAAAACATAATGGGACAGGTATCAATAAATAAAATTTCAGGAGACATGAAAATAGTAAAACCTAATTTAGTGGATTTGGAAAGTTTCAAATAATAAATTAGTAAATATAAATAGTATATAAAAAATGCATCACTTGGTTTTTATACCTAGTATGCATTTTTTTGTTATATATTCGAAATTTTTCTGATAGGTGAAGAATTGTTTGTCTAAAAATGAGAAGAAATTAGTCCTAATATGATAACAGGAAATAAAAGCTGGATGATATAATAAATTAAAGTAAAGCTTTACATAAGAATAAGGAGGACGAATAAGTATGAGTGAGAAGGTTAAATTAAGAGAGAAACTAGCTTATGGAGCGGGGGATGCAGGTTGTAATTTTGTTTGGACTACAATTAGTATGTTTTTAATTTTATATTATACTGATTCAGTTGGATTAAATCCTGCTGTAGTTGGAACTATAATGATGGTTACAAGGTTATTAGATGGGGTAACAGATTTAGGAATGGGAACTATAATTGATAAAACTAATAGTAAATGGGGGAAAGCAAGACCTTGGATACTATGGAGCAGTGTTCCTCTTGGTATAGGATTGATGTTATTATTCAATGTACCAAATTTTCTTGGATATAAAGGAAAAATTGCGTATTCTGTAGTAACTTATATATTTGTAGCTGCATTTGCATATACAGCAAGTAATCTTTCTTATAACACATTATTATCTTTAATAACAGATGATCAAAAGGAAAGAACTTCAATAAGTTCGATTAGATTTATATTTACTGTTATTTGCGCAATAATTTTGTCATTTGTTACAATGCCAATAGTAGGAAAAATAGGATGGGGTGCAACATCGATATTATATGGTATAATAGCAATTTGTCTATTGTTTATTACATTTAAAGGTACAAAGGAAAGATATGTACCAATAAAAAACAAGAATGAACTTAAAGGTGGAGAAGCATTTAAGATATTAGCTAAAAATAAATATTTTTGGTTTGTTACTTTAATATTCATTTTCAATTATGCTATTATGGGTATAACTGGAGGAGTAGGAATTTATTACACAAGAGATGTAATGAATAATGCAGGAATTTTTGGATTAATAAATTTAGCAAATTTCTTACCAATGCTTATAGGACTTTTCTTCTTTACACCTATTGCTAATAAATTTGGTAAATGGAAATGTATGATGTTTGGATATGTAATCCAATTAATAGGTTTATTTATTATGTTAATATCACCTGCAAGTGCTTCATTAGTAATAATAGGTACAATTTTTAAAGGTATAGGTATGATTCCACACACCGCAGGATTGTTTGCATTTGTTGCTGATGTTGTTGATTATGGTGAATGGAAATACAATGTTCGAGTTGATGGATTAACTTATAGTGCAACAAGTTTTGGAATGAAGGTGGGTACTGGAATTGGAACAGCTATGGTAGGTTGGCTTCTTGCGGCAGGTAATTATAATGCTAAAATGGATGTACAAGCTTCAAGTGCACTATTTGCAATGAAATCATTATATATATATTTGCCAATAGCACTTATAATTATAAGTATGATAGTGTTTAGCTTTGCAAATATCGATAAAATATATCCATCAATTATAAGTGGATTAGAAGAAAGAAGAAAAACAGGAAAGTAAAACAATGGGGGGAGTTCATGGAATCATATACATTCGAACCAATACAAGAATTAAAGGATGAGAAAGCAAAAATTTTTGTTGCGTACATTGGCAAATCAAAATTTCACTGGCATTATGAGTATGAGTTGATTTTAGTTTTAAAAGGAAGTGTGAATTTAAAATATAGACCTAATTCAGTACTTTTAGAACGTGGAGATATAGTTATGCTTAATTCAAAGTCAGTTCATGAATTGGAAAAAACTAATGAAGAAAATTTATGTCTATTTGTTCAAATAAGTGAAACAATGTTTAAGGATTTAAATGATAAAAATAAAAAATATGAGTTCTATTTAAATAGTAAAAATGAAATAATCCCCCCTAAAAAAGAATATAATAACTTTATCAAATTATTAGCTAAATTAGGTTTAGAATGTTTTAATAGTGGCTTGGTAACGCACTTTAGGAAGAAAGCACTTCTTTTTCAATTAGTGGCAGATTTATTTGAATTTGTACCATATGATATTATTCAAAACTCCATTAATAATGATGAACTTAAAGATGTAGATATGTTAATGAATATTATACAGTTTATACAAGATAATCATAAAAAAAATGATGTACTTGATGCATTATATAAAACTATGGGAATGTCTGAAAAAACAGTATATAGATTTTTAAAAAATAATGTTGGTTTATCTCAAAAGGATTTAGTAATGATTAGTAGAATTGAAGAAGCAAAAGAAATGCTTATTAATGGAGATAAATCTATTCAATATATAGCATTTGAATGTGGATTTTGTGCAGAAAATACATTTTATAGAGCGTTTAAAAAAATAGTAGGGGTAACACCTAAAGAATATAGAGTTAATGGAATAAAACACGGTAAAAAAAGTGAAGTAAATGGATATTTGGGTTTTAATGAAAATGAAGCAAAAAAATTGCTTGGAGATTTAATAAAGGAGAGATAATACTATGAATATCACAAAACAAAAAAGATTAACTTACACAGATAGAGCTAAAAAAATAGTTGAAAAACTATCATTAGAAGAAAAGGTTTCACTAATGGGCGGTAATAAGTCACTTAAAGAATTAGTTGCAGATATGCAAAATGGTTCACATTACAATTTTGAACCTTATAGTGCAGGTGGAATAGAAAGTGAAAATATACCTCCAATGTTGTTCTGCGATGGCCCAAGAGGAGTAGTTTCGGGAACCGGAAAATCAACTTGTTTCCCTGTATCTATGTTACGAGGGGCTACTTTTGATATAGAGTTAGAACATAAAATTGGTAATGCTATAGGTAAAGAAGTAAGAGCCTACGGTGGAAATTTATTTGCAGGGGTATGCATTAACTTACCATACAATCCAGGCTGGGGAAGAAGTCAAGAAACATATGGTGAAGAATCTTTCCATATTGGAGAAATGGGAACTGCGCTTTCACAAGGAGTACAAGATGAGCATGTAATAGCTTGTATAAAACATTTTGCTTTTAATCAAATGGAAAGAGCTAGATTTAAAGTAAGTGTTGAATGTGATAAACGTACAGAAAGAGAGGTATTTCTTCCACATTTTAAACGTTGTATAGATGATGGAGCGGCTTCAGTTATGAGTTCATATAACTT
This sequence comes from Clostridiaceae bacterium, assembly GCA_041821285.1. Lineage (GTDB taxonomy): Bacteria > Bacillota > Clostridia > Clostridiales > Clostridiaceae > JAJBWD01. The sequence continues at coordinate 9,946 of JBGUER010000071.1, read as the reverse complement.
ATATAAAGGAATAAAATGTGGACATCATAACTATTTATTAAATGAAGTATTAAAAGATGAATGGGATTTTGATGGATTTGTAATGAGTGATTTTATTTGGGGTGTTACAGATACAGTTGAAGCTGGAAATGGTGGGCAAAACATGGAAATGTGCGCAACACAATATTTTGGCGATAAATTAGTTAAAGCAGTAAATGAAGGTAAAGTCACTGAAAGCAAAATAGATGATGCAGCTTTAAGGATAATAAGAACTATATTAGCATTTAATGATGAAGATGCTCCCGAGTATGGTGAAGAGGTGATTGGATGCAAGGAACATGTTAAGCTTGCATTAGAAAGTGCTAGAGAAGGAATTACATTAATAAAAAATAATAATATTTTACCATTTAGTAAGAGTAAAGAGAGTATTGTTGTTTTAGGTAAATTAGCTAATGAAGAGACTATAGGAGATTATGGCTCAAGCAGAGTATTCCCTAAATATGTAGTGTCAGCATTACAAGGAATTGCGAATATTGCTTCAAATGCTAAGGTTGTTTTTTATGATGGAGAAGATGTAAATCATGCAAAAATACTAGCTAAAGATGCTGATGCAGTAATATTTGTAGTAGGATACAGTCATGATGATGAAGGAGAGTATATTTCTGATAATGATTTCGAAGGATATACTGAGGCTATTGGAGGAGATAGAGTTAATTCTTTAGGATTGCATAAAGATGAAATCAATTTATTAAATGAAGTAGCACCATTAAATGCTAACTCTGTAGCTGTTTTAATTGGTGGAAATATGATAATGATGGAAGAGTGGAAAGATAGTGTTAATGCAATACTTATGGCTTATTATCCTGGTATGGAAGGCGGCACAGCAATAGCTGAAATATTATTTGGAGATGTGAATCCAAGTGGTAAATTGCCATATGTAGTGCCATTCAAAGAGGAAGATCTACCACAAGTTGATTGGGAAGCAACTAGTCAACATTATGATTATTATCATGGATATACTAAGTTAGAAAAGGAAGGAGTTAAGCCTTCAGTACCTTATGGATTTGGATTGTCCTATACTACTTTTGAATTTAATAATGCTGCTTTTGAAGTAAAAGATGACAAGGTACTAGCAAAATGCAATGTGAGAAATTCAGGCAAAGTAGATGGAACAGAAATTGTTCAAATGTATATAGGATTTAAAAAATCAAGTTTAGATAGACCGGTTAAAATATTAAGAGGATTCACAAGAGTTGATTTAAAATCAGGAGAAAGTAAGGAAGTTAAGCTAAGTTGTCCAAGCTCATCCCTATGCTATTATGATGAAAAGCTTGATAAAATGGTTTTAGAACATATGGAATATGAAGTATATATAGGAAACAGCAGTGATAATAAAGATTTACTAAATGGGATTGTTAATATATAAAAGATTGTAATAGGTTTTAGTAATAGTAATTTTAATGTTTAAGGGACGTACGTAGATTAGTGAATAAACCAATCTATGTACGTTCTTTTTTAAATAATTTATTATATTTGTATTCTATAGAAAATATTGTTTTAGACATTGATTTTGTTGAACCTATTGCATTGGCAAACCCTTTAAGCAGTCCTATAGTATCTGCAAAGGAGTTATCATTAACAAGATATGTCCAAGTTGAAGCAGGGGGGGTGTATCTTTCATTAATATCATCTAATGTTATTTCAAAGGTTTCAAATTTACTATAATCATTTTCTATGGCTTCATTTATTTCTTCTAGCAAGAATTTGAATTCTTCTATTAATTTCATATGAAATTCTCGTAATGGATTTTTACCGGCGGTAATATTAAGAGAAAGTCCTTCTTGAAAATTAGCTACTTTAATAAGATAGTCTGACCAACATTGATTCATATGATATAATCTTATATTTTTTATAAATTCACTAAGCTCATAATTACTATATTTTGATTTCATGTTTTCATATAGTTTTGGGAATTTGCTTTCTAGAATTTCATCTGTAAAACTGCCATTAAAAATTTTCATTCTATTATTATATATGTACTGTCTTTGACCATCTAGTATGGTGGAATAGTCATATAAATCTCTTCTTATATCAGAATTTTGTCCTTGAATAATTCTTTGAACTTGATATAATTTTTTTATAAATATAGGATTAGATAGTGGTTCATTTTGATTTTTTGGAAGATAAATTTTAGGAATAATATTTTGAATGCCATATTTAATTATAAGATCGTCTTCTAAACTTACAAAGAAACGAGTTGTTCCTGGATCTCCCTGACGTCCTGATCTCCCCATTAATTGCTTATCAACTCTTAGGCTCTCATATAGATTGGTGCCTATAACATATAGACCACCTAATTTTTTTATTTTTTCTCTGCATTCTCCAGATGGTCCTCCAAGTACTATATCAATTCCTCGTCCTGCCATGTTAGTTGAAACAGTTACTGCTCCCAATACTCCTGCTTTTTCTATAATATGAGCTTCGAGTTCATCATTTTTAGCATTAAGCACCTGACATTTAATTTCTAAGTTTATCAATTGTTCTGCTAAATGAGAAGATTCTTTAACGCTACTTGTGCCCACAAGTATTGGTTGACCGGTGGTGTGAACTTTTTTGATTTCTTCAACTATTGCTTTGTATTTTGCTTCCTTATGAGTAAAAACGTAAGGTGTAAGATCTTTTCTAAGAGATTTTTTATTAGGTGGTATTACTGCAACATCCATATCATAAAATTCAAAAAATTCCTCTGTGGAATCAATAGCTGTGCCCGTCATACCAGCTAAATTTTCATATAACCTAATAAAATGTTGCAAAGTTATTTGGGTCATAATTCGTCCATTGGATTGTATTTCTAGATTTTCTTTGCATTCTAGTGCCGCTTGTAGTCCATCAGGCCAATGTCTGTTTTTAGCAACACGCCCAGTAAATTCATCTACCATTTCTACAATATTGTTTCTTATAATATAGTCTATGTCCTTTTTTAGAAGTACCTCGGCATAAAGAGCATTGTTTACCTGTCTTAGTAAATTTAAATTTTCTTCATGGTAGAGATTATCACATTTAAAAAAAGATTCAATGTGATTAATACCTGCTTCTGTTAAATATACATTATGGGAGTATTCATCAGTTTTATAATCAGTAAAAGGGCCTAATGATACTACAGCATCTCTAACTTTTTTAAGATTTGAATCCTTTTCCTCAGTACTAACAGCTATTACAAGTGGGATTTTTGCTTCGTCTATTAATATTGAGTCTGCTTCATCTGCAATGGCAAAATAAAACGGTCTGTGAATTAAGTCTTCTTTATTGTAGGTAAGGGAATCTCTAAGATAATCAAAACCAGCTTCTTTTGCAGTAACATAGGTTATATCACAGTTATATGCTTCTTTCTTCGTTTTATTATCCATTTTTTCTTGAACAAAACCTACAGTTATACCTAGCATTTCATATATTGGTTTCATCCAAAGAGCATCTCTTTTAGCAAGATAATCATTAAAGGTAAGAATATGTACCCCTTTTTTTAAAAGACAATTTAAGTATGCTGGAAATACTGATGCTAATGTTTTTCCCTCTCCTGTTTTCATTTCAATCATTTTTTTATTATTAAGTGCAACTGCAGCTAATAATTGTACATCGTATACCTCAAAGCCCAATGTCCTTTTTACCGCTTCTTTCACTAGTGCAAAACCTTCAACAAGGAGTTTATCGATTTCTACTCCTTCTAAAGCTTGTTTTCTTAATTTATTTGACATATTTAATAAATCTTCATTGCGTGCAGAAGTTAATTGGACTTTTTTAATTTGCTCTACTGTATTTTTGTATTTTTCTACAGAAGTATTATTTTTCAGCATGAATATCATCTCCCTTGTTTTTAATGCATATGAAAAGAAATAACACAGTGGATACTTAGTTAAATTATTTTTTATTATAACATTTATTCAATTTACTAGCAATTTTTAACTTATGATTTTTTTTATACATTTCAATTAAATTGATTAATGTTTATAATATATATATATAGAAAAGATTGGAGGAAAAATTATGAAAATTATTATAGCACCAGATTCATTTAAAGGATCATTATCAGCTAAGGAAGTAGCAGATAATGTGGAAATAGGAATAAGAAGAGTACTAGAAAAAGTTGAAATAGTAAAAGTTCCTATGGCAGATGGTGGAGAGGGTACTGTTCAATCCTTAGTAGATTCAACAAATGGGAGGATAATAGAACTAATAGTTACAGGTCCAATTTTTAAAAAAGTAAATTCTTTTTATGGAATATTAGGCGATGGTAAAACAGCTATTATTGAAATGGCTTCAGCTTCAGGCCTTCCTTTATTAAATGATGAAGAGAAAAATCCAATGAATACAACTACCTACGGTACTGGAGAATTAATAAAAGATGCTTTAGATAAGGGTTGTAGAAAAATAATAATAGGTATTGGTGGGAGTGCTACAAATGATGGAGGAGTAGGAATGTTAGCTGCTCTAGGAATTCAATTTTTAGATGAAAATTCAAAAGAGATAAAGCCTATAGGTGGAGAATTAAATAAAATATCTAGCATAAATATGGACAAAGTTGATAAAAGAATAAATGAATGTGAATTCATTTCAGCGTGTGATGTAGATAATCCTTTGGTTGGAAAAAATGGGGCGTCTTATATATTTGCACCTCAAAAGGGAGCTACTGAAGCGCAAGTTAAAACGTTAGATGCTAATTTAAATCATTATGCAGATATAATAGAAAAAACATTAAATATATCGGTTGCAAATTATAAAGGGGCAGGGGCAGCTGGAGGTTTAGGAGCAGGTATACTTGCATTTTTAAATGGTAATATGCAAAAGGGAATAGATATTGTTATTCAAACAACGAACCTTGAGGAAAAGATTAAAGACGCTGATTTAATAATAACTGGAGAAGGAATGATTGATTACCAAACTCAATTTGGTAAAACTCCTTATGGGGTATGTCTACTTGGTAAAAGATATAATATCCCTGTTATTGCTATAGCAGGTGGTCTTGGTAAAAAATATAGGGAATTATATGATTTGGGTTTCAAAAGTATTTTTTCTATAGTAGATAAACCTATGAAACTAGAAGATAGCATAAAAAATTCAGATAGATTAATTCAAGATGTGTCAGAAAGAATAATGAGAATTATAATTTAGTTTTATTGTAAAAATTAAAAGCTGCTTTAAGCAGCTTTTTTATTATAGTTTTCTGTTTTTTATTACATCTTTATACCAAAGGGCACTGTCTTTAAGAGTTCTTTTTTGAGTATCATAATCTATATGCACTAAGCCAAAACGTTTTGAATAACCATGAGCCCATTCAAAATTATCCATAAAAGACCAAGCAAAATATCCTTGTAGGTTTCCACCATTTTCTATGAATTTTAATCCTTGTTTTAAATGTTCATTTATATATTTTTTTCTTTTAATATCGTGAACACTGTTTTCTTCAACTTTGTCATCAAAAGCAGCACCGTTTTCAGTAATATATATAGGAATATTACTGTATTCATTTTTTATTTTATTTAAAATATTATACAATCCTTCAGGATATATTTCCCATCCCATTGCTGTTTTTTCCTTTGCTATATCTACAGATTCAAAATTATTATCGAATGATTCATTATATTTAACAACGCTTCTAGAATAATAGTTTATTCCTAGGAAATCACTTTCTTCTGATATTGTTTCTAAATCTCCGGGTAAAATAAAATCTAGGTTGCCAATTTTAGATTCGTAAGATTCAATCATATCTTCAGGATAAAAACCTTTAAGAACAGGGTCTAGAAACCATCTGTTTAAAAAACCATCACTGTTTTTGGCAATATTAATATCTTTTTCATCATTTGAATAAGGATAAGCAGGTGCTAAATTTAATGTTATACCTATTTTTGAATTTAATTTTTTCTTTCTGAAGGATTTAACTGCAAGTCCATGAGATAAAAGCAAGTGATGAGCTACGATTAGCGCTTCTTTAGTATCTTTATGACCTGGTGCATGTTCTCCAAATGCATAGGATAGAAATGATGCGCAAAATGGTTCGTTGTGGGTTATCCACATGAAAACAGAATTACCAAGTTCATCAAATATCTTATTACAATATTTGTCAAACCATGAAATACAGTCTCTATTTAGCCATCCGCCTAAGTCTTCAGCCCATTGAGGTAGGTCCCAATGATAAAGTGTAACAACTGGTTTTATTCCATTTAATTTAAGTTCGCTTATTAAATTTTTATAAAATTCGATTCCTTTAGGATTAAATTCACCTTTTTTAGGAAATATTCTAGCCCAAGATATAGAAAATCTATAGGCATCTACACCTAGATAGTTTAGTAGTTTAACATCTTCTTTGTATCTATGATAGTGGTCGCAGGCTATTTTACCTGTATCGCCATTGAATACCTTTCCTGGTTTATCACAAAATGTATCCCAAATAGATGGTGTTTTTCCGTCTTCGTTATAAGCGCCTTCTATTTGAAAAGCAGCTGTAGCTACACCGAAAGTAAAATCGTCTTTAAAATTATGCATAATATACCTCCAAATAGTATTGATATCTTACTATAAATAGTTAGTATGAATCTAAGTACGAATGTAATTATAGTACTTAAAGAGAATTTATGCTTTAATTTTATTACTGTATTTTTTAGAAATCTTATGATAATATAAAAACAAATAGTTGTTAAGAGGTATTAGTATGGAAAAAAATGAGTTAAATTTAAAATTATTGTCTGTTTATTTATTTAAATCCATGAGAGTATATGCAAAAGGATATGAACTTCAAAAAAGATATGTACACGATTATGAAATAGAGCTGATTTTAAATAGTAATGGTGGTATGTGGATAAATGATTATTTTTATAAGGTTAATAGAGGGGATATTATTTTTAAAAAACCAAATGATTTAACCCAAGGAATAATGGCGTATGATTGTTATTGCGTTATATTTAAAATAGGGGGTTATAAGCAGCTTATTGAAAAAATACCTGTAATAATAAATTTTAAACAGGATAAATTAGATAGAATTATAACACTAATTGATGAAATTTTAAGAGAAGATGTAAATAAAGATGAAACATCAGAAATAATTATAAATTCAAATATTCTTAAGATATTAAGTTATATATACAAAGAAAATGAAAATTATAATATAAATAAAGATTATGTTATTAATAGTTCTATAAAAAAATCTTTGGAATTTATTAATAATAATATAGAAAATCAGTTGTCACTTGACATAGTAAGTAAACAAATTAATTTAAGCCCAAATTATTATCACAGTTTATTTAGTAAGGCTATGGGAATTACGTTAAATGAATATATAATAAATTTGCGATTAAATAAAGCTAAAGAATTGCTTGTAAAAACAGGATTATCTATATCGGAAATAGCTTTGATATGCGGATTTAATAGTATATCATATTTTAGCTACATATTTAAAAAGGAAATGGAGATATCACCAAGTAAGTATAAAGAAAAAATTCTCAAATAAGTGTAATCATTTAGTATGCCATTTCATAGTATAATATGGTAATATAATAAAAAAATGTGGGGAGTGTATATGGATATTTTTAGCGTTTTAGCACTTGCATTTATAGGAGAAGCTACTTGGGAAACATTAAAGATGGTGTGGCAGAATGGAAAATTAAATTTAGATAGAATAGGAGCTTTAGTAGTTGGTATAGTTTTGGCGTTAGCAAGTGGTTTTGATTTAATGGAAATTATAGGATTTCCTTTTGCTATTCCCTTTGTTGGAAGTTTGTTAACAGGAATTTTAATTTCAAGGGGAGCAAATTTTGTTCATGATTTACTAGCTAGTGTAAATAACCTTCAGGAAAAAACAAAATTAATTTCTAAATAAAGTTAAAATCTAGCTTTGCTTCGATTTAAAGTTAAGCTAGATTTTTTATTATATGGTATTATATAATAAATAGAAAATAGACTGAAGGATGGGTTAAATGAAAAAAAATTATATAATAATTGGTATAGTAATTATTATTATTTGTACATATTTCTATTTAACAAAGTTTGGCAAAATAAATGTAAGTGGTTCTACTTTAGAGGTTACTTATATAGATGTGGGGAAAGCAGATTCTATATTAATAACTCAGGGAAACCACAGTATGTTAATAGATGGTGGAACTAATGAAGAAAGGAAAAATGTTTATAAGTACATAAAAGAAAAAGGGATAAATAAGTTAGATTATATAATAGCTACTCACCCACATAAAGATCATATAGGTGGATTGGATTATATTATTGATAAAATTGAAGTGGATAAAATAATAATGCCACAAATTGAAATAGATTCCAATAGTTATGATGATTTGATGGATGCAATAGATGATAATAATGTTTTAAAAGAATATAGTAAAGTTAATAATAATTACAGTTTGGGGAAAGCAAATTTTACTATTTTAGCTCCAAATGAAAAAGAGTATACGGAAATAAATAATTATTCCATAGTAATAAAATTAGATTTTTACAATAACTCTTTTATATTTGAAGGGGATGCACAAGCATTATCTGAAATGGAAATGGTTGAAAAAAAATATGATTTAAATGCAGATGTTTTAAAAATAGCTCATCATGGAAGTGAGTATGCAACTTGCGATGATTTTTTAAAAGCGGTTAACCCACAATATGCCATAATATCAGTTGGTGGAAATAAAGTTCCTTCTGAAGATACATTAAAGCGCTTAGAAAATCAGGGGGTTAAGGTTTTTAGGACAGATATAAATAGTGATATAACCTGTGTGTCTAATGGTAATGAATTAACTTTTTTGAAGGATTAGGACATTTATAAGTGTGAGTACTGTTTTAAAAATTTTTCATATTTTCTATTGAGAATATATGGATTATAAAATATAATATACTTAAAGATATAATTATAAAGGGGGATTTTATGGATAAAAAATTATACCTTTCAAAAACTGACAAGAAGATATTTGGTGTTTGTGGAGGGATTTCAAACTATTTCAATATAGATTCAACAATAGTTAGAATTATTTTTGTTTTTTTATTTTTGACATTTGGTAGCGGATTATTGTTATATATTATTTGTGCTTTGGTTATGCCTAAAGAACCAGACATTATGTATTAACAGTTAAAACATAAATTGAGAAATGTAAAAGTTTCTTTATATTTATGTTTTTTTATGCATAAATCTAATATTTATTAAAATATAATAAAACATACATAAAAAGCAAAATAAGTATTATAATAAATATTGGAGGGGATAATATGGTAAAAACTTTATTAATTTACAAAAGTAAATACAAGGCAACTAAAGAATCTGTAAAAAAATTAGCTAAGATACTTGGACCTGCTAGATGTATAGAGTGCAATGAGTTTGATAAAGATTGCGAAAAATATGATTTTTATGTAATGGTATCTCCTATATATTATGAAGAAATAGATAAGGAGCTAAAAGATTTTTTGGTTAAGAAAAAGGACTTTTTTAAAAATAAAAAGGTAGCTGCTTTATCTTTTTCTATGAGTGATGGGTTTTATGATAGATATTTAAAAATTTATAAGGATATTTTAGGCGATAGCTTAGTGTATTATAATAATTTTGGTTCTGTTATAAATGTAGAAAAACTGGACAAGACTGATTATGAAAGTTTAGAAAAATTTTATGAAAAAATGTCAATGCCATTAAAAGATAAAGATACTAGAGATGATTTAAAATTGGCATTATCAGGTTTAGAAATAAAAAGAATAAAAGACGATTTAGAATTAAAATGTAAACGTAAAGACATTTTATATGAAGTAGAAGACTATTTAAGAAGACATAATACCTGTACCCTTTGTACAGCATCTTCTATAGGGGTTAGAGGAACTCCTATTGAATATAATTATTTCAATAAATCATTATATTTTATATCAGAAGGTGGAGAAAAGTTTGCAAATATTTTATTGAATAAGAATGTTTCTGTAACTTTATATGATAATTATGTAG
>JBGUER010000070.1:0-15625 GCA_041821285.1 Clostridiaceae bacterium | reverse complement strand
CCACTGAATTATCTTTTCAGCAAATTTATTATCTCTATATTGATACCACTCATCATAAATCCCTTTATCATAAATGATTTTCTTAAATTCACGTAAATTACCATTTTCTTTAATAACATCAGATAAATCTGCATTTATATTTTCGTCCTTATAGGACAAACAAAACTCCTTCATAATGTCATCTTCATTAATATCTTCATTAATATCTTCATAATTAATAATATGGATATATTTTTCATGATTTTCAATAATGTCTTCTGCTATTTCATAATCACCTATTTGCCAATCTTCTATTGCTTCTACTTTTTCTACATCTTCTCCATGGTTAATCATTTTTAAAAATTTTTCTGCAACAGTTACTATTTCTCCGGTTTTTATATTAATATATGTTTTATAAAGTTCAAATTCATCTAACTGATCACTATTTAATTCTACACATTCCATTAATTCTTTAATACTAATTTCATTACTCATTTAAATTCCCCTTTTATATAATATATCTTTTGTATATTATAACATATTAATTTTTACCACTAAGTAAAATACATAATTATTAATTATTTGGTGAAGCTATAATTGAAAATCCACATAATTTTATAGAAAGGAGAACACATATGCCAAACAAAAAAAACAAAGCTAAAAATAAAAAACAAAATAAACCTGCTAGTAACAATAAAGGCAATAGCCAAGGTATGGATACATTAAGAACAACTGCTACTGATAAGAACCCTGATCCAAATGCATAAAAGTTTGTAAAAAAACAGAAAACTGATATTAGATTTTTTTACATCAGTTTTCTTATTTATTATTAGATTTCCATTATAATAGGAAGAATAATAGGCCTTCTGTTTGTCTTTTCATATAAAAATCTTTCTATGGACCTTTTTATATTAGATTTTAATATTGACCACTCTATAATTTTATCATCCAAACAAATATTAAGTTGTTTTCTAACTATTTCTTTTACTTCTTTAATCAATTCCTCTGATTCCTTTACATACACAAACCCTCGAGTAATAATATCTGGACCTGCTATGATACTGTAGCTTTCTCTTTCTAAAGTTACAACCACTGTAGCATACCATCTTGAGCTAAATTTCTCCTATCTCTAAGGACTATATTGGAAACATCACCTACTCCTAAACCATCAACAAGTATAGAACCTGTAATAACCTTGCCCTTTATTTTAGCTTCTTTATCATTAAGCTCTAAAACTTGCCCTGTACGTAAAGTAAAGATATTATTTTTTTCAATCCCTAACGTCTCAGCTAATTTAGCATGATGCAATAAATGTCTATACTCACCATGAACTGGCATAAAATATTTAGGATGAACTAAAGTATGCATTAGTTTTAATTCTTCTTGATATGCATGGCCTGAAGCATGAATATCTTCAAGGTCATCATAAATAACATCTGCTCCTTTTAAAAATAACTGATTTACCAATTTAGCAATTAATTTCTCATTTCCTGGAATCGGAGATGATGAAATTATATACAAATCCTTTGGCTCTATACTAATAGTTCTATGTGTTGAAAAAGCTATTCTAGTAAGGGCTGCCATTGGTTCTCCCTGACTTCCTGTAGTAATAATAGTTATCTGATCATTTCTGAAATCCTTAAGTCTATCAACAGATATAATAAAGTCTTCTGGAATATTAAGATATCCTAAATTGCTTGCAAGCTTTGAAATATTCTCCATACTTCTTCCGCTGAATACTACTTTTCTTCCATATTTAATAGACGCATTTGCTATTTGCTGCATTCTATGAATATTTGAAGCAAATGTAGCAACTATAACCCTTCCTTTTGCTGTTGATATAATCTTCTCTAATGTTTCTCCTACAGTTTTTTCTGAAATTGTTCGCCCTCTTCTTTCTACATTGGTACTATCTGCCATAAGTAAAATTACACCATTTTTCCCCAAATTAGATATTCTCTCTAAATCTGTACCTAAACCGTCAATAGGGGTATAATCTATTTTGAAATCACCAGTATGTAATATAACCCCTATTGGTGTATGGATGGCTATACCACAAGAATCCGCGATACTATGAGTAACTCTTATAAATTCAATATTAAAATTTCCTATTTCTATTGTTTCTCCCGGTTTTACCTGATGAAGTTCACAATCTGAAAATATTCTATGTTCTTTTAATTTATTTTCTATTATTCCTAATGTTAACTTAGTTCCATAAATAGGTACATTTAATTGTTTTAAAACATATGGTATAGCTCCTATATGATCTTCATGTCCATGAGTTAAAAATATTCCCTTAACCTTTTCTTTATTATTTAATAAATATGTTATGTCCGGTATCACCAAATCTATTCCATACATATCATCCTCTGGAAAACCCATACCACAATCTATAACTATTATTTCATCATTATATTCAAAAGCTGTTATGTTTTTACCAATTTCTCCGAGTCCCCCTAGAGGAATAACTCTCACACTATTATCACTCATGATTTTTTCCTTCTCCTTTATAAAACTTTTTAAATAATCCTATCGTTATATTTTGTGTCTCTATGGTGAATATATACTTTAATTTATAAAAATATAAAAAACAGTTCTCAATTCTGAGAACTGTCTAAATGATTAAAAAATAAGTTTTTATTTTATTTTATTAGAATTTATATATTTTTTTAAATCCTTTTTTACCATTAAAAAATAACTAGGAACTGCGTATACTAGTATACCGAATTTAAATATCTCAGGAATATAACCACCTAACAATACTTCTAATCCATCAGCAAAATAAAATGCTCCTAATCCTATTAAAAATAAATTAAGAACGTAGAAAACTATATTTATATTAAGATTAGATATTCCTTTAGCTATTATATAAACTATAAAAGCTGCACAAATTAAACCTAATATAGATGCTCCTGCTACAAGTACAGGCGATTTAGCAGAACTTGTTAATATAAATAGTGTTGCTTCTAATAATTCTCTAAAAAATGTTATGGCCGCAATAATAAATATCCCTTTTTTACTTAAAGCAACAAATTGCTGATTAGGCGTTATATCAAAAAATTTATTTTTTCTTAATATAACTACACTATATAATACTAAACCTGCTAATATTATTCCCAAAACACCATCAAATAAATCTCCTGCAGGACCATTTAACAAAGCAGCTTGTGAAAATATTACAGATCCTATTATAGCGCTAAGAATTGTTCCTAAAGCGCCTCCTTTAAACACACTTCTACTCATTCCATACATTTTATTTTTATTAAAATAAACAACCATTGGAATTACAACTAAAAATATTTCTATACCTTCCCGTAAACATATTAAAAATGGAGCAAACATTGTTTATCACCTCTTCTTCACTATTTGTAGGTTTACCTACTCACTATATAGTATGAAGCTTTTAAAAAAGTGATTAACCTATTCTAATCAATAATTAATAAATTGTTTTTACCACAAAAAAATTATCATTGCAAGAAAAATAAATTTCTGCAATGATAACATAACCAAAAAACTAATTACGCTTTTGTATTATACATAATTTCAAAATATCCTTGCGGATGCTTGCAAGCAGGACAGATTTTAGGCGCTTCATTTCCTTGAAATATATAGCCGCAATTTCTACATTTCCAATATTGCTCAGTGTCTCTCTTATACAAAGTTCCATTAAACAAACTATCATGCAAATCTCTAAATCTCTTCTCATGACCTTTCTCTATTTCCATAATTTTTCTAAAAGCCATCTCTACCTCAGAAAATCCTTCTTGTTTTGCAATATCAGCAAATTGAGGATAAAGTGTTCCCCATTCTTCTTTTTCACCATCAGCAGCATAAGTAAGATTTTCTTCAGCATTACCGTAATTTAATGGATACTCTGCATTTACCTTTATATGGTCCGTACCTTTACCTTGCACAATAAGATCAAAAAATACCTTTGCATGAGCTCTCTCATTATCTGCAGTTTCCATAAATACTGCAGCAATTTGTTTATGCCCCTCCTTATCTGCCACCTTACTATAAAAAGTATATCTATTCCTTGCTTGAGACTCTCCTGCATATGCATTAGCAAGTCCTTCTAAAGTTTTTGTACCTTTTAAACTTTTCATTATTATCTCTCCCATCTGAAAATTTTATACCTATAATTTTCCCAGTATGGATTATATATATACTACTTATTATTATTTTTCTTCAAATAAAAATATCCCATATCAATTACTATGATATAGGATATTTCTTATATATTATTTATTTTCTGAAACTACTTCCTTGTATGCATTTGTATCTACATAAACTTCATCTTTTAAAGGATTAAGTTTATTTTTACGAATCTTGTTGAATTGATATATTACAAGTGTAGCATTAGCAATTAAAGCTATTAAACTTACAATAAAAAATGCTGTTGCATTATGTGTAGTATGTACAGGTGCTATTCTATCTGCAAATGAAGGTACTGTCATAACAAACATTATCCATAAACCTAAAGTTTGAGCTCTATGTTGTAACCATGCTCCTCTTTTTATAAAGAATGCTGGTATAGTACAAGAAATCAATAGTGCTACTCCACAATAGAATGAATGATCCGCTATACAATTATAAGTATAAGCGAAATTCCACAAATCATAAGCTATGATCCAAGTCCAAATCATATCAGGCCAAATCATATCCTTTGTTTTATCCTTAGAAACAAAAATTCCAACCCAACCACATATTGCGACAATATTAAGTATTCCAGCTATCCCATTCATGATATTCCATGATCCTGACATTACCCAAAGGTTGTCCACATATTGTCCATTCCAAGCACCATATGAAAAACATTGAAAATCACGAATAGCTGCTTCGAATATATTAAGTCCTAAAATAAGTGGTGGAAAACATAATGCCCATTTCTTTTTTGCAAGTGATGGAATATAACGAATGGCCATAAATCCAAGACATCCTGCAAGTGCAGAATAAGTTTTTACCCAATTAAACCAAGTACCTGTTCCATATTCATTTCCTGGTGCTGCTGTTGTTGGCCATACAAAAATAGTTAATACTATTGGAACAATTAAAAAAAGTAAAATTCCGCCCCATTTTGTAGATCTTGCAAACTCGTTAAAAGCCATCAACGCTAAAATAACGAAAATTAAGATTCCCCAACCTGTAATACTTATTGATTCATACAAAAAACCCATAACTCCTTACCTCCATAAAATAATATTATACTAAACTGCAGTATACGTTTCCAACAACAATTACAAAAAAAATATTTGTAAAGCTATTGTTTTTTTCTTCACAAACTTTATTATATTCCTTTAGATTGTACAAGTCAATTTCTTATATAATATATATTCATATAAAAATACAAGTATTACAATAGCAATACTTGTATCAACTAATAATATATTTACTAATTAATTGTTCAAAATATCATCAATTGCTTGTAACTCTTCTAAACTAAAATATAAATTTTCCAAAGCATTAACCGAATCAACAATTTGTGATGTTTTACTAGCACCTATAAGCACTGAAGTAACCTCTTCTTTTCTTAAATTCCATGCAAGAGCCATTTGTGCAAGTGATTGATTTCTATTTATCGCTAAGTCATTTAACATCTTTACTTTCTCTATTATTTCTTCTGTTATATCCGCCTCTTTTAAGAAAGCACTAGGCCCTGCAGCTCTTGAATCTTTTGGAATTCCATTTAAATATTTATTTGTTAAGATTCCCTTATTTAAAGGAGAAAAAGTTATGGCTCCAACGCCCTCTTCTTTTAACAAGTCTAGCAATCCATCTTCAACCCATCTATCCATCATAGAATAGCGTGGTTGGTGAATCAAACATGGTGTGCCAAGAGATTTTAATATATCAATAGCAATTTTAGCTTCTTTAGGTCTATAATTTGATAAACCAACATACAATGCCTTACCTGATACAACTGCTTGATGTAATGCCATCATCGATTCTTCTATAGGCGTATTCTCATCGGGCCTATGATGATAAAATATGTCTACATAGTCTAAATTCATTCTTTTAAGACTTTGATCTAAACTAGACAATAAATATTTTCTAGATCCTCCATCGCCATAAGGTCCATCCCACATTGTATAACCAGCTTTTGTAGATATAATTAATTCATCACGATATCCCTTTAATTCATTTTTAAGTATTTTACCCATAAAAGTTTCAGCTGACCCTGGTGGTGGACCATAATTATTTGCTAAGTCAAAATGTGTAATTCCAAGATTAAATGCTGTTTTAATCATTTCAACTCCTGAACTGTAGGAATTAATATCACTGAAATTATGCCATAAACCTAATGATACCTGCGGCAACTTAAGTCCCCATTTTCCACAATAATTATATTTCATTTTTTCATAACGATTTGATTTTGCTTCATATACCATAAAAGCACCTCCTATTTAATTGTTACTATATCACTAAAACACTTTTCATTAATATTCATCATGTTTATGTTATTATACCAGATTTCGCTAAAGATAATCCATAAATATAACTATTCATTGACCTTTTACACTAAATAGGAGTATAATTTTATTAAATTATTAATAGTTATAAATATAATGAAAGAGTTCAAATTTATCAAGGGAATCCTTAACAAATTTGTCTATTACAAATTATAACCTTGCAAAAAAGAATTATCTGATTTGTAAAGGGAGTGATGCATGTGAGATTGATGAGCGATGCTAACTTTCCTTTTATTAAGGAAAGTTTTTTTATCTAAAATCTTAAGTATTCGGTTTATAATTAAAACTTTCATAAATATATATTAATATATAAACTAATTAATTTATAAAAAATAAGCTTTAAAAATGCTTGTTTTCATTCTAGGGGGATGTTTAAATGAAAAATAATAATGTAAAAAACTTAGTACAGTCATCAATATTTTTAGCTTTTGCAATAGTAATCCAACTTATTGGTAGAACTTTCACTCAAATTAATCCATTACTTATAGGTCCATTGATTTGCACTATAATTTTACTTACAACCTATATTTGTGGATTATATTTTGGAATATTAATAAGTATACTTATACCACTATTTGCCATTCCTTTAGGTGCACTAGCCGCACCATTAATACCATTTACTCCATTTATAGTTATAGGTAATATAGTTTTTTCAGCAGGTTTTGCATTTGTTATGAAAAAAGGGAAATTCGGTTTATATCTAGGCGTGCTTCTTGGTACATTAATAAAAGTATTGTTTTTGAGTTTTTCCGCTGTAAAACTAATATACATTCTAAAATTAGATATATCTGATGAAAGTGCAAAAATGATAAGTATGGCATTTACAGCTCCACAAATCATAATATCCTTACTTGGAGGAGCCATTGCAATTATTATCTTAGAATTATTGAAAAAAAGAAAAGCCAATACTGTAAATAATATATAACAAACTAAATTTGTTCATATGAATAAGGAGATGTAAATAGAATGAATATACAAACAAAATCAGAAATACTTGAAATATTAGAAATGCCCTATGAAGAATTTAATGATACAATAAAACAAAATGCCAAAGAAATACATGTGAATAATAACAATAATACTATTAATGTTACAGCCTTATTCGGATATGATAATATCTGCAAAAACCAATGCACATATTGTGGTATGAGAGCTGGCAACTCTAGTCTAAATAGATACAGAATGAACATTGAAGATTTAAAGAAAACAGAAGAAACTATAAAAAAATTAAGATTAAATAGAATTTTTTTAATATCTGGAGAAGATCCAAAATATAATTTTAAAGACATAATTTCAATGGTAGAATACTGCAAAGAATTAGGCTTATTCGTAAGTTTAGCAGCAGGTGAATTTAGCATTGAAGAATATAAAACACTAGAAAATGTTGGTTTAGATGAATATGTATTAAAATTTGAAACTTCAGATAAAGATATGTTTACAAAAATAAAGCCATCTACTACTTTTGAAAATCGAATGAAATGTATCGAATATATAAAAAACAGTAAAATGAAATTAGCTTCAGGAAATATTATTGGATTACCAAATCAAACTCTAGACCAAATCGCAGATGATATAATATTAATGAAGGACCTTAATATTAGCTGGGCACCAATTATTCCTTATATGCCAGTTCCTAATACCCCTCTTGCAAAAGAAGGTGGTAGAGGAAGTCTAGAAACTACAA
Organism: Clostridiaceae bacterium; assembly: GCA_041821285.1. Classification (GTDB taxonomy): domain Bacteria; phylum Bacillota; class Clostridia; order Clostridiales; family Clostridiaceae; genus JAJBWD01. The sequence goes on along the minus strand of JBGUER010000070.1, from coordinate 7,492 downwards.
TGAAAGAAATATCAATATTAAGACTTATGATGCCTAAAGTTAATATTACAGCGCAACAACCCGGGGAAGATATGAAAAATGGTTTAGCAGATGTTCAAGGTAATTTAAATGCTTTAAGCGCAGGTGCTAATATGCTTTTTGTTGATATGCTACCTAAAATTATTGTAAAAGACTTTAATGTTATTAATAATAGAATGATTGAAGGTATGGATAATGTAAATAGATTAGTTGAAATGTCTGGAATGAATTATTAATAAATTTTATTATATAAAACAAAAAAACTAATATTATATTTTGTAATATTAGTTTTTCTAGTTTTAAATTTCCATTATAATCGGAAGAATAATTGGTCTCCTATTTGTCTTTTCATATAAGAACCTTTCTACAGATCTTTTTATATTTAATTTTAATATTGACCACTCTATAATCTTGTCATCCAGGCAAATGTTAAGTTGATTTTTAACTATTTCTTTTACTTCTTTAATCAAATCCTCTGATTCTTTCACATACACAAAACCTCTTGTGATAATATCTGGACCTGCTATAATACTATAGGTCTGTTTTTCTAAAGTTACAACAACTGTAAGCATCCCATCTTGAGCTAAATTACGTCTATCTCTAAGAACTATATTGGAAACATCTCCCACTCCTAACCCATCAACAAGTATAGAACCCGTAGGTACGTTTCCGCTTATTTTAGCTTCTTTATTATTTAGTTCTAAAACTTGCCCTGTCTGCAAAATGAAAATATTATCTTTTTCAACTCCTAACTTCTCCGCCAATTTCCCATGATGTAATAAATGTCTATATTCACCATGGACCGGCATAAAATATTTAGGATGAACTAAAGTATGTATTAATTTTAATTCTTCTTGATAAGCGTGCCCCGATGCATGGATTTCTTCAAGATCATCATAAATAACATCAGCTCCTTTTAAGAATAATTGATTAACCAATTTAGCAACTAATTTTTCATTTCCTGGAATTGGAGATGATGAAATAATAAACAAATCCTTAGGTTCTATGCTAATAGTTCTATGAGTAGAAAACGCTATTCTAGTAAGAGCTGCCATAGGTTCTCCCTGACTTCCTGTAGTAATAATTGTTATCTGCTCATTTTTAAAATTCTTAAGTCTGTCAACAGATATAAGTGAATCCTCTGGAATATGAAGATACCCTAAATTAATAGCCAATTGTGAAACATTTTCCATGCTTCTTCCACTAAATGATACTTTTCTACCGTACTTAATAGATGCATCTGCTATTTGCTGCATTCTGTGAATATTTGAAGCAAAGGTAGCAACAATAACTCTTCCTTCTGCCCTTGAAATAATTCTTTCTATTGTTTCTCCCACAGTCTTTTCAGAAATTGTGTGTCCTCTTCTTTCAACATTAGTACTATCTGCCATAAGTAAAAGCACACCATGTTTCCCTAGATTCGATATGCGTTCTAAATCAGTACCTAATCCATCAATAGGAGTATAATCTATTTTAAAATCACCAGTATGTAATATAACACCTATAGGAGTATGAATAGCTATACCGCAAGAATCCGCTATGCTATGAGTAACTCTTATAAATTCAATTTTAAAATTTCCTATTTCTATTATCTCTCCAGCGTTTACCTCAAAAAGATCACAATCTGAAAATATCTTATGTTCTTTTAATTTATTCTCAACAATTCCTAATGTTAACCTCGTTCCGTAGATTGGAACATTTAATTGCTTTAAAATATACGGTATTGCTCCTATATGATCTTCATGTCCATGAGTTAAAAATATTCCTTTTACCTTTTCTTTATTATTTAATAAATATGTTATGTCAGGTATCACCAAATCTATACCGTACATATCTTCCTCTGGAAAACCCATACCACCATCTATAACAATTATTTCTTCATTATATTCAAAAGCCGTTATATTTTTACCAATTTCTCCAAGCCCTCCTAAAGGAATAACTCTTACACTATTATCACTTTTCACCTTATTGCCTCCTTTTACTAAAATGATTTAAATATCTTCTATCTGTATATTTTGAGTATTCCCTTGTTAATTTATACTTAAGATCTAATCTTTATATTGAATGCTGAATTAGATAATTATTCAAAAAACAGCCCTCATTTCTGAGAACTGTGCTATCAACATTTTACAAGATAGATTCTATCACTTGTAATATATTAAATATATTGTCATGAAAATTAAAGCTAAAGATTAAGCTACCCCACTATCACTTCTTTTAGTAAATTTTCTATTTCTTTAAGTCTATCTTCATCAATTCCAAATGCATTTTTTAACTTTCCATCATATGGTGTTTCTACTAAAATTTCATCTGGGTTTATTTTTTTTATAAACTCCTTGAATTTTTTAACATCTTCATTACTATCTGAATAATTTTTCAAAATCGAAATATCTAATATGAACTTACCTCTATATTGTTTATTAAAGCTTTCCATATTAGAAATATACTCTTCTAAAGTATATCCTTCTAAAGGTCTTTGAATTTTTTGAAAATATTCTTCATTAGTTACAGCTAATTCTCCAATTATTTCATCGCAATTATTTAAAATTTTTTTATATTCATATCTATTAAATAAATATCCATTTGATATGATTTTCACTTTAACATTATATTTCTTTATCAATTTTATTACATCTAAGATTTTACTTTGTGCAAGCAAATCTCCATCAGGATTAATAAAAACAATATCAATGTTTTCTTTTTTTAAAATTTCTTCTAAACTATGTAATAATTTCTTTGTTTCTTCAAAATTAAACATTTTATCAGTTTTAACCTTAGTTCTTCCAAGAGAACAAAATACACAATCAAAACTGCAATAATTCTCTGGTAGCGGATTTATGTCTATAACCTTTTCTTTATTTCTATTTAAATATACTTCTCCTATTGAAAATGATTTCATCAAATCTCTCCCATATTTAAAATTTACCATTTTATACTATAATATCAATTGTTAATATATTTATATAATGTATTAATGTAGTATAATAAATTCCATTACTTTCTTCTCAGTCCAATAATCATCACCAAAAGAAGAAAAACCTACATGCCCTCCATGTTTTGGGGTAATAAGTGTTAAATTTTCATTTATTTCAGCTTCTTCAATAGGAAAACATTCTCTTGATAAAAACGGATCATCTAAAGCATTTATTATTAAAGTTGGTATTTTTATATTTTTTAAGAATTGTTTGCAACTACATTTATTATAATAATCATTTCCATCTTTGAAGCCATGAATAGGTGCGGTATATTCATCATCAAAATCTTTTAAAGACACTATACTATCTAAATATTCATCTGAAATTTCATCAGGGAAAAGATTTTTCTTTAGAACAACTTTATTCTTTAATGCTTTTAAAAATCTTTTTGAATATATAAAGTTTCTCTTTTTACTTAATCTCTCCATGCTGCCTTTCAAATCACAAGGAACTGATACAGCAGCACCTGCTTTAATTTTATCATTAAGCTTGTACACTCCATCACCTAAATACTTAAGTAGTATATTACCACCTAGGCTAAATCCTACTAGGACAATTTCTTCGTAATCTTTTTCCACAAGATTTATCAAATAATCAATATCCTCTGTTGCCCCACCGTGATAAAATCTTGCGGTTTTATTTATTTCACCGCTACAACCTCTATAGTTCATTGCGCAAATGTCCCATTTATTTTCATTGAAAATTCTACCCATTCCTTTTATATATTGTCCATTAGAGCTGCCTTCTAGCCCGTGTAATAATATTAAAAGTTTTTTCGAATTAACCTTAGACCAATCTATATCAATAAAATCATTATCCAATGTTTTTATTCTTTGTCTTTTGTATTCTAAATTATCAATTTTTCTAAAAAAAGTAGGATATATTGTATTCAAATGTTTATTTCTAAATATAATGCTTGCCTTATATTCTATTGGATCTTTTATACTCACTTATCTTCCTCCTTAATAAATATTGGAACTTTTTTTAAACCTTTTTACCTGTTACAAATTACCAAGAAGTGCTATTTTGTTTAATGCATCTTCTAATACAGACCTTGGACATGCTATATTAATTCTCTCAAATCCTATTCCTTCATCACCAAAAATATATCCTTCATCTAGCCAAACTTTAGCTTTCTTAAGCATTAAATCTTCTAATACATTTTGATCTTTTGTTATTTTTCTAAAGTCCATCCAAACTAAATAAGTTCCTTCTGGCTTTATTACATCTACCATAGGTAGTTTTTCTTCAACAAATTTTATAAGAAAGTTCAAATTACCCTCTAAATATTCTAATAGCTGTTCTAGCCATTCTTCACCATAATTATATGCTGCTTCAAAGGAAGCTATGGCAAATATATTGGGCATATTTAAGTTATCATTTTCTAAAGCAGTAGTAACTAGTTTTCTAATTTTATAATTAGGTATTATTATTGAAGAAACTTGTATTCCTGCAAGATTGAAGGTTTTACTTGGTGCCATACAAGTAATTGAATTTTTAGAAAATTCTTCAGATATAGATGCAAATGGAGTATGTTTATTACCCTTATATATCAAATCCGAATGAATTTCATCAGATATTACCAAAACATCATTATCTAAACATATTTTGCCAAGCTTAGTTAATTCATCTTTTGTCCAAACTCTTCCTACTGGATTGTGAGGGCTACATAATATTAATAATTTAACTCTAGGGTCTTTTGCTTTATTTTCTAAATCTTCGAAATCCATTAAATACTTTCCATCTTCATATTTTAAAGGGTTTTTTTCTATTTGACATCCATTGTTATTTATTGCTTTGAAGAACGGATAGTAAACTGGAGTTTGAACAATAACTTTATCCCCTGTTTGAGTCAAAGCTCTTATAAGTATATTAACAGCAGGAACTATTCCAGGACTATATATAATCCAATCTTTAGAAACATTCCATTGGTTCCTATTTTTTTGCCAATTTATTATTGCATCGTAATATTTATCTTGGCAAAATGAATATCCAAATACACCATGTTCTACTACTTTCATAAGTGCATCCTTTACAGGTTTAGATACTTGAAAATCCATATCCGCAACCCACATAGGAATTATATCTTTTTCTCCCAAATCCCATTTTACAGAATTTGTATTGTGTCTGTCTGTAATCTTATCAAAATCATATTTCATCGTGAATTCTCCCTTGTTATCAATTTTTATATTTTATTTCACTATTTTTTTATAATGTTTCTCCCCATAATAAACTGCACTAAGAGCTATATATGCAAATATTGCAACAATAGCTGTAAGCATCCATCCTTGTGAATTTGAATGTCCAACTAAATATTTCCCCATAATGTACGGGGCAAATGACCTACCAAACTGATTAATAATAGTAATAATAGAGTTAAATCCACCTCTATGATTAATAGGAGAATGATTTGATATATATACCCCAACATTTACAGATGCAATAATTTCTCCTGTAGTCCAAATAAAAACTGAAACAAAAAACCAAACAAAACTTTTACTAAAACCTAACATACCAAATCCAATGATATATGTTATTGTTGCTATTTTTACATTAACTATTGGTTTATATTTTTTAGTTAATAACATAATAATAGGTGTAAAAAATATAACAATTAATGTATTAAACATCATGCTGTTTCCAAAATATATTGCACCCTGATTAGGATATAGTTCTTCAAGATGAAATGGTGCAATAAAGCCATATTGTTTATAAACAAAAGTTATTACAGCATTGATAAGTACAAACATTGTAAGAAAAGGTCTTTTTTTTATTCCAGCAAATATTGATCCTTTTTCTTCTTTTTCCCCAATTCTATCTGATTGATTAATTTGTTCTATTTCCTTTTTACTAGGGCGCGTATCTTTCACAAAAAAAACAACTAATAGTAAACTAAGTAAAGTGGTTAATCCATCTCCCCAAAATAACCAATTAGTATGATTTTCAAATAAATAACCTGCAAACATAAAACCAAAAGCTAGTCCCATATTCATACCCAAGTAAAGAAGTGAAAAACTTTGTTTTCTATTCTCTGGAGTAGTTAAATCTGATATCATAGCTCCACTTGCAGGATTGGAAAAACTACTAAAAAAGCTTGATAAAATAATCATATACGGAATAGTGTGTGAATACCCAAGAAATCCACATATAATATAAATAACTGCCGTCATGGCTGATGAAATAACTAATATTGGTTTTCTACTAAATCTGTCAACTAGATGACCTGCTATTAAGGATCCTGGTATTCCTACAATAGCTGTTATAAGCATTATCCGTCCAATTTCATCTTTTGGCAGCCCTAATCTGACACTTAAAAACATAGCTAAAAAAGGATATACAAACCCGCCTATTGAATTAACTAATCTTTGTATTGCTATAATATAAATCTCCCTTGGTAATCCTTTATACTGTTTAAACGCACTAAATATAGTCAATAACATCATCCTTTATTTCATAATCTAATTTTTAATATATTCGAAAAAATTTTTCTAAGTATATCATATAGCTTTGGTTTTGTCCACCAAAAATTTAATTTGTTTCCATATATCACTTACCTTATTAATTAATTTCAGAGACGAAAATGTATTTATAAATAATTAGTCAATATTATTGACGTATAATAATTAATCAATTATAATACCTATTGGTCAACATTGTTGATACATTTTAAAAAACATTTAAGGAGTGACATAATATGAAAATAATAATTGCTGGTGCTGGTGCTATGGGATGCCTATTCGGTGATATGCTACATAATAACGGAAATGAAGTTCTTCTAATTGATAATTGGAAACAACATGTAAATGCTATAAATCAAAATGGATTAGAAATTATAGATTCAAAAGGTAGTCATACTGATTTTATAAAAGCTTCACTACCAAGCCAAAGTTCTGGTGAGTTTGATCTGTTTATAATATTAACCAAAGCTATGCAAACATCTGAAATGATGAACTCATGCAAACACTTAATAAGCGAAAAAACTTACATATTAACCTTACAAAACGGTCTTGGAAATATAGAAATTCTTGAACAATTTGTGCCAAAACAAAAACTAATTGCTGGTATAACAACACTGGGAAGTAGTTTACTCTCTCCTGGCAAAATAGAGTCACTGGGGTTAGGTATTGTTCAAATAATGCATGCTAATGGAATTCATTCACCTATGTTAGATAATATTAATAAAACTTTTATAGAATCAGGTCTGAATTCTTCAATATTCCCTGATGTGTTATCTATTATTTGGAATAAAGTGGCTATTAATTGCGTTTTAAACCCCATTTGTGCACTTACAGGAAAGACGCTTGAAAATGTATCAATCTATCCTGGTATAAAAGAACTATCTAATAATATTATAGATGAGATAATATGTGTAGCTAAAGCTGAAAATATTAATCTTGATGCTGAAAAAATAAAACTAATGCTTATTAATTTATTTAGTCCTAAAAACTGTGGTACCCATGCTCCCTCAATGCTCCAAGACATACAAAATGGTAGAAAAA
>JBGUER010000069.1:0-15633 GCA_041821285.1 Clostridiaceae bacterium | reverse complement strand
AAAATGGGGAAACGTTGGAGATATTATTGTTGCTAGTGTTAAAAGTGCAACACCAGGCGGAGTTGTTAAAAAAGGTGAAGTAGTAAAGGCAGTTATAGTAAGATCTGTTAAAGGTATGAGAAGAGCAGATGGTTCATATATAAGATTTGACGAGAACGCAGCTGTTATAATAAAAGATGATAAGCAGCCAAAGGGAACTCGTATCTTTGGACCAGTAGCAAGGGAGCTAAGAGATAAAGAATTTAATAAAATCCTTTCTTTAGCACCTGAAGTTCTATAAGATAGGGAGGTGGCTTAGATGCAAAATACTAAGATTCACGTAAAGAAAAAAGACACTGTTATGGTTATATCAGGTAAAGATAAAGGTAAAGTTGGAGAAGTTTTAGCTGTTTATCCTAAAAAAGGTAAAATTCTTGTAAAAGGCGTAAGTATAGTTAGCAAGAATCAAAAACCGAATAGAGAAAACATGCAAGGCGGTATAATTCATAAAGAAGCTCCAATATTTAGTTCTAAAGTTATGCTTTATTGCGCAAAATGTAAATCAGTAACTAGAATAAGCAGTAAAGTATTAGAAGATGGAACAAAAGTTAGAGTTTGTAAGAAGTGTGGAGAAACATTTTAAGTTTCGAAAGGAGGTTAACTATGGTAACTAGACTACAAGAAAAGTATGAAAAAGAAGTAGTCCCAGCTTTAATGGATAAGTTTGGATACAAAAATATAATGGAAGTTCCAAAGCTTGAGAAAATCGTTATAAATATGGGTGTTGGAGAAGCAAAAGATAATCCTAAGGTTTTAGAATCAGCTGTAAGTGATATGACTTTAATAGCAGGACAAAAACCAATTATTACTAGAGCTAGAAAATCAATTGCTAATTTTAAATTGAGACAAAACATGCCAATAGGATGCAAAGTTACATTAAGGAAAGCAAAAATGTATGAATTTGCTGACAAATTAATGAACATAGCTCTTCCAAGAGTAAGAGATTTTAGAGGAATTTCTGATAAGTCTTTAGACGGTAGAGGAAATTATTCTTTAGGAATAAAAGAACAATTAATATTCCCTGAAATTGAATACGATAAAATAGATAAAGTAAGAGGTATGGATATAATATTTGTTACTAGTGCAAAGACAGACGAGGAAGCAAGAGAGCTATTAAGATTCCTTGGTATGCCATTTGCTTCAGTATAAGGAGGGAATAAGGTGGCAAGAAAGGCTTTAGTTGAAAAATGGAAGAAAGAACCTAAATATCCAACAAGACAGTACACAAGATGTAAGATATGCGGAAGACCTCATGCTGTACTAAAAAAGTATGGTATTTGTAGAATATGCTTTAGAGAACTTGCCTATAAAGGTGAAATACCAGGTTGCAAAAAAGCTAGTTGGTAAACTTTTAATTGGTAATCTTTTAATATGAAAGGAGGCACAAAAATGGCTATGACTGATCCTATCGCAGATCTATTAACAAGAATAAGAAATGCGAACGTAGTTAAACATCAAGTTGTTGAGGTACCATCTTCGAATGTGAAGAAGGCCATGGTAAATATATTAATGCAAGAAGGATATATTAGTGGAATAGAAGAATACGCAGACGGTAGCGTACAAATGTTAAGATTAGTAATGAAATATGGTGAAAATAAATCAAGAATAATAACAGGATTGAAGAGAATTTCAAAACCAGGTCTTAGAGTTTATTGCAAAAAGGAAGAAACTCCAAAAGTATTGAACGGACTTGGAATCGCTATGATTTCAACATCACAAGGAATAGTAACTGATAAAGAAGCTAGAAAACTTGGTTTAGGTGGAGAGGTTCTTTGCTACGTTTGGTAGTAAAGAAATAATATAAGAGGCATAGCAATTGATAATTGTTATGTGTATAAAAGAAATATAGGAGGCATAACAATTGATGATTGTTATGTGCATAAAAGGGATACAGGAGGTGTAATCATGTCAAGAATCGGAAAACTTCCAGTAGTTATACCTAATGGAGTTACTGTTACACTTGCAGCAGGTAATGTTGTTAATGTAAAAGGACCTAAAGGTCAGCTAGAAAGATCATTTTCAAATTTGATTAATATAGAAGTTAAAGATAATTCAGTTATAGTTTCCAGAAGTTCTGATGAAAAGCAGAAAAGAGCACTTCATGGTTTAACAAGAGCATTAATTCAAAACATGGTAATAGGAGTTAATACTGGATACAGTAAAACACTAGAATTAGTAGGTGTTGGATATAGAGCTCAAGTTAAAGATGGTAAGCTAATAATGAATTTAGGATATTCTCATCCAGTTGAGATAGTACCAGTTGAAGGAATTAAATTCGAAACTCCAGTTGCTAATAAAATAGTAGTAAGTGGAATAAGTAAAGAATTAGTAGGTGCTGTAGCAGCTGATGTTAGAACCTGGAGAAAACCAGAACCTTACAAAGGAAAAGGAATAAAGTATGAAAACGAAGTAATACTACGTAAGGAAGGTAAGACTGGTAAATAAAATTGAAAGGAGTAAGACTTTATGTTTAATAAAGGCAACAGAAAGAAGTCTAGAGAAAAACGTCATCTTAGAGTTCGTAAAAAAATATTTGGAACTACTGAAAGACCAAGACTTTCTGTTTACAGAAGTGAAAAAAATATTTATGCTCAGATTATTGATGATGTAGCTGGTGTAACACTAGTTTCAGCTTCAAGTCTTGATAAAGATTTTGAACTAAAAGTAGGCAGTAACACTGAAGCTGCTAAATTAGTTGGTAAGCTTATAGGAAAGAAAGCATCAGATAAAGGAATAAAAGAAGTCGTATTCGATAGAGGTGGATACATATACCACGGAAGAGTACAAGAACTTGCAAATGGTGCAAGAGAAGAAGGCTTAGAATTCTAAAAAGGAGGGAAATAAATGGGCAGAATTGATCCTAGCACACTAGATCTTAAAGAAAAAGTTGTTTTTATCAACAGAGTTGCTAAAGTTGTTAAAGGTGGAAGAAATTTCAGATTCACTGCTTTAGTAGTAGTAGGCGATGAAAATGGCCATGTTGGAGTTGGAACTGGAAAATCTATTGAAATACCAGTAGCAATAAGAAAAGGAATAGAAGATGCTAAGAAAAATCTTATAGAAGTTCAAACTGTTGGAACAACAATTCCTCATGCAATAAATGGAGAATTTGGAACAGGTAATGTTCTTATTATGCCAGCTTTAGAAGGAACAGGAGTTATAGCAGGAGGACCTGCAAGATCTGTTCTTGAATTGGCAGGAATAAAGGATGTTAGAGCTAAATCACTTGGCTCAAATAACCCAAGAAATATGGTTAATGCAACAATAGATGGTTTGTCTAAATTAAGAACAGTTGAATCTATAGCTAAGCTTAGAGGAAAAACTGTTGATGAGATTTTAGGTTAAGGAGGGATTGACCTTGGCTAAATTAAAAATTACATTAGTTAAAAGTGTTATTGGAAGAAAAAAGGATCACGTAGTTACTGTAAGAACATTAGGACTAACAAAAATTAATAGTTCTGTAGAACAAAATGATTCTCCTCAAATAAGAGGTATGATAAATAAAGTAAGTTACTTATTAAATGTAGAAGAAGTATAGGGGAGGTGTAGATATGAAACTTCATGAATTAAAACCAGCTGAAGGTGCTAGAAAATCTCCTAAAAGAGTTGGTAGAGGAACAGGTTCAGGCTGGGGAAGAAATGCTGGTAAAGGTGAAAATGGACAGAAAGCTAGATCCGGCGGCGGTGTTAGACCTGGTTTTGAAGGTGGTCAGATGCCTTTATATAGAAGATTACCAAAAAGAGGATTTACAAATATATTCTCTAAAGAATATGCAACAATAAATGTAGATAGATTAAATGTATTTGAAGATGAGACAATAGTTACACCAGAATTGCTGCTAGAAAAAGGGATTGTAAGTAAACTTTATGATGGAGTTAAAATTTTAGGTAATGGCGATATTACTAAAAAACTAACAATTAAAGCAACAAAATTTTCTAAATCAGCAGCTGAAAAAATTGAGGCCGCTGGAGGAAAAGTTGAGGTGATATAATGTTTTCAACTTTGAGGGATGCTTGGAAGGTTAAAGATCTTAGAAAAAAAATGATATATACATTACTAATGCTTGCTGTATTTAGGCTTGGTAATGTAATATCAGTTCCTGGTATTGATACATCTGTATTGAAAGATGCATCAAGTCAGCAAGGATCGTTATTTGGGTTTTATGATTTGATTTCTGGTGGAGCCTTTTCTAGTTTTAGTATATTTGCATTAGGTGTTATTCCATATATTAATGCATCAATTATTATGCAACTGTTAACTATTGCTATACCACAATTAGAACAATTATCTAAAGAAGGCGAAGATGGAAGAAAAAAAATAAGCCAAATAACTAGGTATTTATCAATAGCATTAGGTTTAGTTCAAGCTTTTAGTCAATATTTTATAATAAGAAGTTTAGGAGCTATACAAAATGATACTGGTTTAACTGTATTTTTAATAATAGTTACTCTTACAGCTGCTTCAACATTTTTGATGTGGCTTGGTGATAGAATAACAATGCATGGAGTAGGAAATGGTGTATCACTTCTTATTTTCATAAATATTATTTCTAGATTGCCATTTACTGTAAGACAATTATTCACATTAGAATCAGGAAATTCAATAACAATAGTTTCTTTAGTTTTATTTCTTGCTATATTAATAGCAATGTATATAGGAGTAATAATTGTAAGTTTGGCAGAAAGAAGAATACCAGTTCAATATGCAGGTAAAACAGTTGGAAATAAGAGCTTTAAAGGACAATCATCACATATTCCAATAAATATAACATCTTCATCAGTTATAGCTATTATATTTGCTATGTCTGTTATGCAATTCCCAGGGACATTGGCTCAATTTTGGCCAACATCAAAGTTTGCTATTTTTATAAATAGTAATACATTTAGTCCATTTAACTCTAATAGTTGGGTATATGCTTTGTGTTATTTATTACTTATTATATTCTTCACATGGTTTTATACAGAAATTACATTTAAACCTGATGAAATGGCTGAAAATATGCATAAATCAGCAGGATTTATACCAGGTATAAGACCAGGAGAACATACTGCTAGGTATATTGAAAGAATACTTGGTAAAATAGCGCTGTTAGGTGGATTGTTTGCAGGCATGATAGCTATAATACCAATATTATTATCTACTTATGGTAATTTTAAAGGTGTATCCTTTGGTGGAACTTCACTTCTTATAATGGTAGGAGTTGCATTAGATACTGTAAGACAAATAGAGTCACAGCTTGTTATGAGAAACTATGAAGGATTCTTGAAATAGGAGGGTTTGTAATATGAATTTAATATTATTAGGACCTCCTGGTGCAGGAAAAGGGACTCAAGCAAAAATGATAAGTGGTGAGTTTGATATACCACATATATCAACAGGAGATATATTTAGAAAGAATATTTCTGAAAAGACGCTTCTTGGTATTGAAGCTAAAAAATACATTGATAATGGATTATTAGTTCCTGATGAATTAACAGTTAGAATTATAGAAGACAGACTAAAACTTGATGATGCTAAGAATGGGTATCTACTTGATGGATTTCCAAGAACGGTAAATCAAGCACAAGCACTTAGTAAAATTGATAAAATCAATAATGTTATTTTGATAAAGGTACCTGATGAATATATATTGGAAAGAATAACAGGAAGAAGAGTGTGCATGAATTGTGGTGCTAGTTTTCATATGAAATTTAATCCTCCTAAGAAAGATGGATTATGTGATTTTTGTAATGAAAAGCTTGTACAAAGAAAAGATGACACTGAAGAAACTGTTAAGGAAAGATTGAAGGTTTATAAAAATCAGACCGAGCCTTTAGCAAAATACTATAGTGATAAGAATATCTTAGGGGAAGTGGATGGTACTTCTTCTATAGATGCTGTTTTTGTAAATATCTGTAAAATTCTAAGGGGCGAGTATAAATGATTATAATTAAAAATAATAATGAAATAGAGAAAATGCGTAAAGCTGGTAAAGTTGTGGGCGATACTCTTAATTTGTTAGAGGAAAAAGTTAAACCTGGAATGTCAACGTTAGAGCTAGATCAAATAGCTGAGAAATACATTAGAAGTCAGGGAGCTGTACCTTCTTTTAAAGGATATCAAGGATTTCCCGCTTCTCTTTGTACATCTATAAATGAGCAAGTTGTTCATGGTATTCCAAGTTCAGATGCAGTGTTAAAAGAGGGAGACATAATTAGTGTTGACTGTGGAGCTATTCTAGATGGTTACCAAGGAGATGCTGCAAGAACATTTCCAGTTGGAAATGTAAGTGAAGAAGCTAGTAAACTTATGGATGTTACAAAACAGAGCTTCTTTAAGGGAGTAGAGCAGGCTTTAGTTGGGAATAGGCTATCCGATATTTCTTCAGCAGTGCAAATTCATGCTGAAAGTAATGGATACTCAGTAGTTAGAGAATTTGTAGGCCATGGCATAGGGAAAGATATGCATGAAGATCCTGAAGTACCAAACTACGGAAGACCAGGAAGAGGGCCTAAACTTATGCATGGAATGGTTCTAGCTATAGAACCTATGATTAATATAGGTTCTTATAAAGTTAGAGTATTAGAAAATGGATGGACAGTAGTAACATCAGATGGTAAATTATCAGGACATTATGAAAATACAGTTGCTATATTAGATAATGGTCCTGAAATATTAACTTTAGTCTAATGAGGTGGATTTGTTGGATAATGAAAAAATAGGCGAAATAGTCTATTCGAAATCTGGAAGAGATAAAGATAACATTTTTTTAATTGTAGGAGTGCTGGATGAAAATTATGCTTATATCTCTGATGGGAAGTTAAGAAAAATAGATAAACCTAAAAAGAAGAAAGTTAAGCATCTTGATTTTACTGGTAAAGTTGCCTATGAATTTAGAGAAAAGATGTTAAATGGAGAAATGATTAGCAACTCAAAAATTAGGATATATTTGAATTCAGAAGATGCTAATAAGGAGGTATGAAACCTTATGTCAAAAGATGATGTAATAGAAATGCAAGGTAAAGTTTTAGAATCATTACCAAACGCAATGTTCCAGGTTGAACTTGAAAGTGGTCACAAAATATTAGCACATATTTCTGGAAAACTTAGAATGAATTTTATAAAAATACTTCCAGGAGATAAAGTTACCGTTGAATTATCTCCCTATGATTTAACAAGAGGGAGAATTACCTGGAGAGCAAAGTAATAAGGAGGGTTCACAATGAAAGTTAGGCCATCAGTAAAACCTATGTGTGAAAAGTGTAAGGTTATAAAAAGAAAAGGAAAAGTAATGGTTATCTGTGAAAATCCAAAGCATAAACAAAAACAAGGCTAAAGCTTGAATCAGTTTTAAGTACGGCTGACAGTGAAAATCACTGACTTAAAACTTTTCATATATAAAATAATTTTAAAGAAACCCAGGAGGTGTAAATAAATGGCAAGAATATCTGGTATTGACCTACCAAAAGGTAAAAGGGTTGAAATTGGATTGACATACATTTACGGTATAGGTCTTTCAACTTCACATAAAATATTAGATGCTACAGGAATAAATCCAGATACTAGGGTTAAAGATTTAACTGAAGAAGAAGTTAACGTAATTAGAGATTACGTAAGAAAAAACCTGAAAGTTGAAGGTGACCTTAGAAGAGAGGTAGCCCTTAATATAAAAAGACTAGTAGAAATCGGATGTTATAGAGGAATAAGACATAGAAGAGGTCTTCCTGTAAGAGGACAAAAGACTAAGACAAATGCTAGAACAAGAAAAGGACCTAAAAGAGCAATAGGTGGAAAGAAAAGAAAGTAAGGAGGTAACCATATGGCAGCTAAAGGAAAAGTTAAGAAAACTAGAAGAAGAAAAGAAAAAAAGAACATTGAACATGGAAGTGCTCACATAAAATCTACTTTCAACAATTCAATTGTTACTTTAACTGATGTATCAGGGAATTGTATTTCTTGGGCGAGTGCTGGTGCACTTGGTTTTAGAGGTTCTAGAAAGAGTACACCATATGCAGCTCAGATGGTAGCTGAAACTGCAGCAAAAGCAGCAATGGAACATGGTTTGAAATGTATAGAAGTTTATGTAAAGGGACCTGGTTCAGGAAGAGAATCTGCAATAAGATCACTTCAAGCAGCAGGACTTGAGGTTACTTTAATTAAAGATGTAACGCCAATCCCACACAATGGTTGTAGACCACCAAAAAGAAGAAGAGTATAGAGCAGGAGGTGTTTAATATATGGCAAGATATACAGGGCCTAGTTGCAGATTATGCAGAAGAGAAGGCATGAAGTTATTCCTTAAAGGTGACAGATGTTACACAGATAAATGTGCATTCAACAGAAGAGGATATGCACCAGGACAGCACGGACAAAGAAGAACAAAAGTAAGTAACTATGGTCTTCAATTAAGAGAAAAACAAAAAGCAAGAAGAATATATGGTGTTTTAGAGTCACAATTCAGAACCTATTACAAGAAAGCTGACAAAATGAGAGGAATTACAGGTGAGAATCTGCTAAGGCTATTAGAATTAAGACTTGATAATGTAATTTATAAAGTAGGTTATGGTAATTCAAGAGCTGAAGCTAGACAATTACTTGTTCATGGTCATTTCTTAGTAAATGGTAAGAAAGTTGACATTCCATCATATCAGTGTTCAGTTAATGATGTAATAGCAGTTTCAGATAAGAGTAAAGCAACTGAAAAGTTCAAAACTTTTGCGGAAAATCCAAAGACATTACCAGCTTGGCTTGAATCTAACGCTGAAAAATTTGAGGCAAAGGTTGTTTCTGAGCCAACAAGATCTGACATTGATGTGCCTGTAAATGAAACATTAATAGTAGAGTTTTACAGTAAGTAATTGATGTATAATCAGTTGCCCTCAAATTTATTATCAATTTATTAAGGAGGAGGGTTATCCATGATAGAAATAGAAAAGCCAAAAATTGAATGTGTTGAAATGGCTGAAGATGGTTCCTATGGCAAGTTTGAAGTTGAACCATTAGAAAGAGGATATGGTATTACTCTTGGGAATGCATTAAGAAGAATATTATTATCTTCTCTTCCAGGAGTAGCAGCTACTTCAGTTAAAATTGATGGAGTACTTCACGAATTCTCTGTAGTTCAAGGGGTAGTTGAAGATGTAACAGAGCTTATTTTAAACATAAAAAAGCTTGCTCTTAAAATGACAGGAGAAGGTTCAAGAACTATTTATATAGATGCTAATGGACCTGGTGAAGTTAAAGCAGGAGATATAATAACAGATGGAGATGTAGAGGTAGTAAATAAAGATCTACATATAGCTACACTAGATGATAATGGGAAATTATACATGGAGATTAACATAAATAATGGCAGAGGATATGTTGTCCAAAACCTTAATAAAAGTGATGATTTACCAATATCAGCAATTCCCGTAGATTCTATATACACACCTGTTAAGAGAGTTAATTTTGCTGTTACCAATACAAGAGTTGGTCAAAGAACAGATTATGATAAATTAACTTTAGAAGTATGGACTAATAATACTATATCTCCTGATGAATCAGTTAGCTTGTCAGCAAAGATTCTAATTGAACATTTTAATCTTTTCATGACTTTAACAGAGCATGTTAAAAATGTAGAGATTATGGTTGAAAAAGAAGAGGATAAGAAAGAAAAAGTTCTTGAAATGACCATAGAAGAACTTGATTTATCAGTAAGAAGCTATAATTGCTTAAAAAGAGCAGGAATAAACACTGTTTCTGAACTTACAGATAGGTCTATGGATGATATGATGAAGGTAAGAAATTTGGGAAGAAAATCCCTTGAAGAAGTAGAACAAAAGCTAGAAGCTTTAGAGCTCGGCTTGAAACAGACCGAAGAGTAAGGAGGTTATTGCAGTGGCATTACAACGTAAATTGGGATTACCAACAGATCAAAGAATGGCTATGCTTAGAAATCTTGTTACAAGTTTCTTAAAGTACGGTAAAATAGAAACTACTATATCAAGAGCAAAAGAAACTCAGAAATTAGCTGAAAAGATGATAACTCTTGGAAAAAGAGGAGATCTTCACGCTAGAAGACAAGTACTTGCTTTTATAACTGAAGAAGATGTAGTAACAGATTTGTTTGATAATATAGCTCCTAAATATGCTGAAAGAAATGGTGGATATACTAGAATTTATAAGGTAGGTCCAAGAAGAGGCGACGGAGCAGAAGTAGCTATACTAGAATTAGTTTAAGTGAAAAGGGGATTTAGGAGTTAATTACCTGATCCCCATTTTCTTATATAAAAATACTTTAGTTTGGAGGTGCGTTATGAATGATATTATAATAAAATGTGAGAATTTAAAATATAAATACCATGCAGCAGATTCTACTAAAGAAGTTATTGCAATAAACGATATTAACTTAGAAATCAAAAAGGGTGAGTTTCTTGCTGTACTTGGAAGAAATGGATCTGGTAAATCTACTTTAGCAAAACATATAAATGCACTTAATATTCCAAGTGAAGGTAGTGTTTATGTGGATGGATTGGATACATCAAATGAAGAAAATGTATGGAATATAAGACATAAAGCAGGTATGGTATTTCAAAATCCAGACAATCAAATTGTAGCCAATATAGTTGAAGAAGATGTAGCATTTGGACCGGAAAATATGGGAGTAGAGTCTTCAGAAATAAGGCAAAGAGTAGAAAGTTCACTAAAGAAAGTAGATATGTATGAGTTTAAAAATTTTGCCCCTCATTTATTATCAGGTGGACAAAAACAGAGGGTTGCTATAGCAGGTATTTTAGCTATGAGACCTAGTATAATAGTATTTGATGAACCAACAGCAATGCTTGACCCTATAGGAAGAAAAGAAGTTATTAAGACAATAAAGGAAGTTAATAAAGAGTATAATATAACAATAGTTTTGATAACTCATTACATGGAAGAGGCTGTTGAAGCTGATAGAATAGTAGTTATGGACGAGGGTTCAATAAAACTTCAAGGAACACCAAGAGAAATATTTAGAAATGTTGCTAAGATGAAAAAGATAGGTTTGGATGTTCCACAAGTTACAGAATTGGCTTTTAAGCTAAGAGAAAACAATATAGATATAAAAGATGATATTTTAAATATAGATGAAATGGTGGATGCATTATGTCAATTATTATAGAAGATTTAGAACATGTATATATGCAGGGAACACCCTTTGAAATGAAAGCCTTAGACCAAGTGTCTATTAAAATACAAGATAACGAGTTTGTAGCGTTGATTGGTCATACAGGATGCGGCAAATCAACTCTTATTCAACATATCAATGGATTATTAAAACCTACTAAAGGTAAAGTAATAATAGATGGAATAGATATAACAGAGAAAAAAGTTAAACTATATGAGATTAGAAAAAAAGTAGGTCTAGTTTTTCAATATGCGGAATATCAGTTATTTGAAGAGACTATAGAAAAAGATATAGCTTTCGGTCCCAAAAATTTAAGACTTTCAGAGGAAGAAGTAAAAAATAGAGTAAAAAAAGCAATGAATATAGTTGGACTTGATTATGAAAAATATAAGGATAAATCTCCTTTTGAGTTAAGCGGAGGACAAAAGAGAAGGGTTGCAATAGCTGGAGTTGTAGCTATGGAACCAAAAGTGCTAATATTAGATGAGCCTACTGCAGGATTAGACCCTGTAGGTCGTGATGAAATATTAAATCAGATACAGATATTAAGAGAAGTATATAAGATGACTATAATACTTGTATCACATTCTATGGAAGATGTAGCCAAGGTAGCTTCAAGAATAATTGTAATGGACAAAGGAAAATGTATTTTAGATGGACCTCCTAAAAAAGTATTTAAGGAAATAGATACTTTAGAAAGAGTTGGTTTAGCAGTTCCTCAAGTTACATATTTAGCTAATAGATTAAGAGAAAAAGGCATGTCCATATCTGATGAAATATATACAGTGGATAAAGCTTTAGAAGAAATATTAAAATGTTTAGGGAGTAAGAAAGTATGATAAAGGATATAACTATAGGTCAATATATACCAGGAGATTCAAAAATTCATAAAATGGACCCTAGGGCTAAAATATTGATATCTATTATATATATAATAGATTTATTTATAGTAAATAGCTTGAAAGGTTACATATTCGTAACTATCTTTACTTTGTCTTGTATAATTATTTCTAAAATAAAATTCAAATATATATTTAAAGGATTAAAACCAATAATATTACTTATACTAATAACCGCTGTATTTAATATATTTTTAACACCAGGTGAAAATTTGGTATGGAATTATAAAGCCATTAGCATATATGAGGAAGGTTTGTACTTAGCATTTTTTATGGTAGTAAGATTAGTTTTTTTAATAACAGGAACATCAATATTAACACTAACAACATCTCCAATAGAGTTAACTGATGGAATAGAGAAATTATTAAATCCATTTAAGAAAATTGGAGTACCTGCTCATGAATTAGCTATGATGATGACAATAGCGCTAAGGTTCATACCAACTCTAATGGATGAAACTGATAAAATAATGAAAGCTCAAATGGCTAGAGGAGCAGATTTTGAAAGTGGAAATATAGTAAAACGAGCTAAAAATTTAATTCCTATTTTAGTACCTTTATTTATAAGTTCTTTTAGGCGTGCAGACGAACTTGCTATGGCAATGGAATCAAGGTGCTATAGGGGTGGAGAAGGAAGAACTAGAATGAAAATATTGAAGTTTTCAGTTAATGATGCAGTTGGCTCTATAGTAACGATAGCTTTTGTAGGGGTGAGCGTATGGAGCAGATCACTTTAAAAAATATAAAACTGTTATTAGAGTATGATGGGACAAATTATTGTGGATTTCAAATCCAAAATAATGCCATAACTATTCAAGAAAAGCTTGAAAAAGCATTACATAAATTAACTAAAGAAAATATAAAAATCATAGGTTGCTCTAGAACTGATACTGGTGTTCATGCCAGAGAATATTGTGCGAATTTTTTTACTGAATCTAATATACCTGCGGATAGATATAGGAAAGCATTAATAGAATATTTGCCATCAGATATAATTATAAAATCTTCTGAAAAGGTAGATTCGGATTTCCATTCAAGATATAGTGCTAAGGGGAAAACCTATAGTTATTTAATATTAAATAGAGATAATGGTTCAGCACTAAATAGAAATTATTGTTTTCATTATAGAAAAAAATTAGATTTAGAAAAAATACAGGAAGCATGTACATATTTTATAGGAGAACATGATTTTAAAGCTTTTAAATCTGAAGGTGGTAGTGTAAAAACCACTATAAGAGAAATTAAAGATATAAAAGTTGAAAAAAGTGGAGACTATATTAAGATATATATAACCGCAAGCGGTTTTTTATATAATATGGCTAGGATAATGATAGGAACATTAATAGATGTGGGAATATCAAGGAAAAAGCCAGAAGAAATCAAAAAAATGTTAGAATCTAGAGATAGAAAAAGTACTGGAATGGTAGCATCAGCTAAAGGATTGTATTTAGAAAAAGTCTATTATTAAGAATATGTTGACAGAATCACATATTTATAATATAATAATTGTGTTTGTAACTATGCTATATAACCCACTAGCCCCGGGTTTTAGATAGAGAAAAACCTTTAAAGTAGTTTAGGGAGGAATAAAGATGAAATCATATAACGCAAAACCAGAAGAAATTGAAAGAAAATGGTACGTAGTAGACGTAGCAGGTAAGCCACTTGGAAGATCAGCAAGTCAAGTTGCAGCAATTCTTAGAGGAAAGAACAAACCTATATTTACACCAAATGTAGATACAGGAGATTTTGTAATTATTATCAATGCTGAAAAAGCAGTTTTAACAGGAAAAAAATTAGATCAAAAGATGTTAAGACATCATTCATTTTATCCAGGTGGATTAAAAGAAACTCCATATAGAGTAGTTATGGTTAAAAAACCTGAATTTGCTTTCAGTGAAGCAGTTAGAAGAATGCTTCCAAAAGGACCTCTAGGAAGACAAATGCTTAAGAAATTAAAGGTTTATAGAGGACCTGAACATGAAAACCAAGCTCAAAATCCTGAAATTTTAGAGCTAAAATACTAATAGAAAGCAAAGGGAGGATTAAAAATGGCAAAAGTTCAATATTACGGAACAGGAAGAAGAAAAAAATCAGTAGCTAGAGTAAGACTTGTACCTGGAGAAGGTAAGGTTATTATAAATAAAAGAGACATAGAAAACTATTTTGGTTTAGAAACATTAAGAGTTATAGTTAATCAACCATTAGTTTTAACAGCAACAAAAGATAAATTTGATGTTTTAGTTAATGTAAATGGTGGTGGATTCACTGGCCAAGCAGGAGCTATAAGACACGGTATATCAAGAGCTTTACTTAAAGCTGATGCAAACTTAAGACCTGAACTTAAAAAAGCTGGATTCTTAACAAGAGATCCTAGAATGACAGAAAGAAAGAAATACGGTCTTAAAAAAGCAAGAAAAGCTTCACAGTTCTCAAAGAGATAGTCAAATCATATATTATGGTTTACCAAATCCAGCAAATGTTTATTTGCTGGATTTTTTTTCTGTTATTTTTGAGGTTATAGAATAGATATATAGTTTAAGGGAGTAAGGTAGGATAAAAATTGAGTACACAAAGATATAAAGAATTAAATATTAGCAAAAGGAAAAATAGAAAAATAAGAGTAGACATACAAATTTTTCTATTATATAATGAACTTGATAGTATTAATGAATAAATGTACATTCATAAACGAAAGGATAATTATATGCCAAAATCAAAAATACAATGTGAACAAATTAAAGAAAATACAAAGCAAAATATTATTGATAAATCTATCTTATATTTTTCTAAAAATGGTTTTTCTGGCACTAAAATACGTGATTTATCTAATTATATTGGAATAGCTCAAGGAAGTATCTATAATTATTTTGAATCAAAAGAATCTTTGTACAATGAAATTTTCCAAATTATTAATTCTCAGGACTTAAAGCCTATGAAACAATTAGTCAGACTTCCAATCAGTGCAAGGAAAAAAGTAAAAATATTATCGGAGTATTTGATTACAGAATTAAATGAAAATCAAAAATTTGCAGCTGTGATGACACTTAGTACACAACAGATACTAGAATCAGATGATAATGCAACATCTTGTGCCACTTATCAAAGCGAAGTATATGAATTGTTAAGTAGGGTTGTTCATCAAGGGCAAAAGGAAAAAACTATTGTAGAAGGCGATGTAATAAAATTAGTAGACTATTATTGGGGTGTTGTTTATTTATATGCTCTAAAAAAACTATTTACAAAGAATTTTACTATGATTTATCCAGATGATTTATCAAGAATATTGTTAAAATAAGAAAACAATTATATGGAGGAGAGTTTGAAATATTATATTACAACGGAACGAACGAATTTATTTGAGCCTAATAGCACAATAACAATGAAATTTTTTATTGATGGACATGTTTCTAGGAATGAAATTAAGAGGGCAGTCTACTGCGCTATACAAGCCAATGAAATATTAAATAGTAAAGTTGTTTTATGGTCAAATGGTGTAGCATGGTATGAAAAATGTGAAAATAATCAAAATAAAGTTATTGTATCACATGAGAAATGGGAGGATA
>JBGUER010000068.1:0-15652 GCA_041821285.1 Clostridiaceae bacterium | reverse complement strand
AAACATCTATCTTCTCTATTCAGGAGATATTATACCATTGTGGAATAACTGGATTAAAGTATCCATTAGTAAATAAATTAATAACAATCAAGTTAAGAAAAGTATTAAAAATTAAAATAAGAGTTGTGAATATTAGATAAGATATTTATTTAAATGTTCGTATTTGTTTAGATTGATTTATTATTAATGTTTACAACTACATTATACGAGGAGGATATTTTGCTCTATTTATGCTTGGATATATGATATTGTCAGAGAATACAATTCAGGTAAAATTAGATAAAAGCAGATGGTATTTATTCGGAGGGTTTGTGGCATTAACTGTTTTTAATCTGTTGTTTCAAAATGTATGGGATTGTTCTTCTGGAATAGTCTATGATATTTTCAGCGGTTTTCTTTCATGGATTGGCATTTTGTCAATAATCGGTATAGGGAAACATTATTTAGACTTTCATAATAAAGTCACAAATTATTTTACTAAAGCATCATTTCCAATTTATATTTTTCATCAATCATGGCTTGTATTAATTGCATATTATACATTTAAAATAACATCATCAATTGTGTTGCAAGTTATAGTTATTATAGCAGGAAGTTTTATATTAACAATATTTACATATGAAATATTTAAGAGGACACCTATTACAAGATTTTTATTTGGAATAAAAGAATAATTGCTTGTTCTGAGCCATATTTTTATATATTATATTGTAATAATATTCACAAATAGTAGTTCTATTTTTGCTTTATAGCTCATTTAATAGGAAACTTTGTATCTAATCGCGTGCTAGAAGTTTTATCCTTTGTGGTATTATTGTATTTATAGGTAGATCGTAATAGTAATTTAAATCGTATATAAATATAGAATTTATTTATAATTTATTTAATAAGGAGAAGAAAATGATAAGAGAGTTTAGTATTGAAGATAAAAAGCAATTAGTTGATATAGTTAAACAAGGAATTATGATTGACGAGGAAGATATTAATTTTATTACTAATAATAGTAATAAAATAATTGTATTTGATGATAAAGAAGCTGGAATTCTAGGATTTAGCAGTTTTCGAATATGGGGTAAGGATAAAAACAAAGCAGATGTATATACCTATGTAGTTCCAAGTTCAAGGAGAGAAGGAATAGGAACTCTGTTATATAATGAAATATTGAAGAGCGTAGATGACAACAATCTTGAATCTATAAACACAAGAATAAAGGTAGACAATGACGATGTAACTTCTTTTTATAAAAAATTAGGTTATGAAAAGTGGTATGTAGATCTTGATTTATATTATCATGGTTCAAAGCAGCCCCAATTTAATCTAAAGTTTGTACCATATGAAGATAAATATTTTGAAAAATATGCAGAAGGATTACGAAACAGTTTTTATGAACTTAGAAAGTTAAATGATTTTCAACCATATTTATGTTGTGAGTTAAGCGAAGAAAAAAGAAAAGAATTCCTAGATAATAAAGAAAATATTTTCTTGCTATTAAATAATGAAGAGGTAATAGCATCTGTAATTGTTTATAATAATGGAGCTATAGATGATATATTTGTACTTCCATCCTATCAAGGTAAGGGGTATGGAAAGAAAACAATGCAATTTGCCATTAATAAGGCTATAGGATATGGGTGTAACTATATTTCCCTAAGCGCAATAGAGTGGAATACTAGGGCAGTGAACTTATATCAAAGCCTTGGATTTAATATTGTACAAACCACCTATTGCTATAGACTATTTATAGAGTGAATTGATTTGACGTTATTTAAATAACTCTAGAGGTCCACTAATTGTGGAACAGGATTTAGATGATGCATTTTTTAGCTATGGATCCTGTTAATGTAGTGAATAAGTAAAAAGGAATAAAGAGTAAAATATACTTTATTCCACAAGCCATTACACGATTGATTCCATACAATGTAGGACTACGAGATGTTGACAAGGATATATTACTGGTAGGGTGTTATAAAAGATTATTTACTCTCTATTTTTCAGTAATTCAGTGGGCGCCATTTTTTTCAGTCTTCCTGTAAGTATTCTGTTAATTAATAGATAGCAAAGAATTACACCAGTATAAATACCTATATACATTTGCCATGAGAATGTCAAATCCATACCACAGGCTACATTGGATACAAAATATGGATATATACTATCCATTACAAACTTTGATAATGGGATGCATATTGCCGATGATATTATGATCATAATAAAATTACCATCTAGATATAGTTTTCTGATTTCCTTTTGTCTAAAACCAAATATCTTCATAAGTGAAATATTAAGAGAAGATCTGTCTATCATAACTTTCATCATTAAATACATAACCACTATAAAAATTATAATTGAAGTAACTATCAGGGATATGATCATTGGAATCATTTGGTTAATAAATACATCTGCAGTTTCGATGATATCCTTCTTTGTTGTAGTTGCGTATAATCTACCTGGGTCGATATCTAAATTTTTATCAGAAAATACTACATTATAGTAATCATCTTTCTGATTAAAGAGTTCCCGCATATCATTAGTATTCATAAATACATATAGGCCAACTGAATAAGGAACAATTTTATCCACAGTAAAGGTATAATCTACATTATTTACTTCATCTTTTAGTACAAATTTTTCTCCAGTTTTTAGATTATATTTTGTTGCTACTGATTGAGAGATTGCAATTTTATTTTTACCTGTTTTAACGTCAAAATCAAAATACGGATTATTTTCCTCTATACCAAGTAATGTTACATCAAGATTATATCCAAATACCTTCTTTTTCAGAATTGCCGCATAGCAGGCTTCTCCACCTTCTGGAACTTCACTTGTTGGATATTTATAGGAATACATGTACTCATATTTTGTATCCGCTTTATTTTGGAAATTCATATTATGACAAATGGTATAGCAATCAATTCCCAGCATCATAATTAAAAGAGCGATAAACATTCCAAATACCACTGTAAAACTTGTTCTGATTTCACGAAGAAATTGTCTGATTTGAAATCTTCTAATGAATTGCATATTACCAAGATTTAAATTGCTAATTTTATTTTGTTTTTGTTCATTTCGAATCATTTTTAATGCTGGTTTCGAAAGCTTTTTATTAATAACAAAATAGTTGGTAACTATTGCAATAAATGCTGGCATGACTGTCCCATATATCAATAAATAAAACGGATGAATTATGTCCCATGTGGGTAATGAAAAATATCCTTCTGATTGAGCCATTTGAACATCAATTCCCCAGGAGCTAAACCCAATAATCATGCCAACAATACCTGCCAGAAAAGTTACTGTCACTGGAAGTATCAGATAATGTGTGATTAATTGTCTTTTTTTTACACCCAGTGCATATAAGGAGCCAATTACAGAGCTTTCTTGCTCAATTCCATGAATTACAAATACAGAGATAACATAGGTAAATAAAATCATTATAATAATTCCGGCAACCATACCTGCATATTTATTAATTAGTACATCATCTACAGATGCTCCAATTCTTGGATTATCTTCATTTTTTATAAATTGTGTCAAATTAGAAATAGGGGTATCAAAATATCCATCCAACATTTTAAGAAAATATTCATCTGTCACTTTACTTTTGTCTAGTTCCATTCCACTTAATATATTTTTTAGTTCTTTATCAGTAATATTTCCATTTAACAAATAGCTGTAAACATAGTTTTCCGATTTTGTAGACACTTCTTTTTTCAATTGTTCATATTGATCTTTGCTGACAAATCCTATTCCAAAAAAATTGGTATTCACTGTTGAATCTGATATATTTTTAAGCGTTAGGTCATAATCTGGAGTGGAACCGATACCTGTTACTATATATTTTTCTTCGTACATTTCTATTTGACTTCCTACTGTAATTTTATGATCTTTTGCATATTGTTTTTCTAATACAATTTCATTATATCTTGATGCCAATTTTCCCTTATCCAAATTGATTAGGTTGATATTCTCCCTGTTTTGGTAAATTCTCAAGGTAGAATTATCTTTTAATAAATAGTCTAGATAAAATTCCTTTTCTAAAGTGATTTCATTTTGTTTTAATTTTTCTGTTTCACTATCATCAAGTGGAACAAAAACAGTGAATTCACCATCTTCTACTTTATTTGTTTTCCATGAAGATTGTACTCCTACAATTATATTTTCAGCAGCACCAACGATACTTGTTATCACATACATCCCCAAAACAATTAATAGAAAAAGTGCTGCGTAGCGAAAGAAATTTTTTTTCAAATCCCTTATCACTCTCATATTTAAAATTCTCTGCATATTATAAATCCTCCAATTCTGCAGCAGGTATGATTGTTGCATTTGAATAATCCTTACTAATTTGTCCGTCTTTTATCTTAATGACACGATGGACCATATTCTTGATTGATGCATTATGAGTAACAATAAGCATGGTTGTTCCATACTTGTGATTAATCTCTTCTAGCAAAATCAGAATATCTCTGGAAGTTTTAGAATCCAGAGCACCTGTTGGTTCGTCACAAAGAAGCAGCTTAGGATTTTTAATTAATGCCCTTGCAATAGCACATCTTTGCTGTTGTCCACCAGAGAGCTGTGCAGGAAATTTATTCTGATGTTCTGTTAACCCTAATATGGCTAATAAATCATCAATATTAAGTGGAGTTTTGGTCAAATATTCGCACACTTGAATATTTTCTTTTACAGTAAGATTTGGTATCAGGTTATAAAATTGAAAAATAAAACCTAGGTTATCTCTTCTGTAATCAGATAGAGCATCCTGTTTTAATCCTACAATTTCTTTTCCATCCACTTTGATAAAACCGGAATCTAACTGGTCAAGTCCACCAATTGTATTTAGAAATGTTGATTTTCCTGAACCACTTGGTCCGTAGATAACACACATTTGTCCTTTTTCCACTCCAGTTGTAATACCCTTTAATACTTCGATATAACTCCCATTTTCACCGTAACTCTTTTTCATGTCTTTGACTTCTAAATACATTTGATTCATCCTTCTTTCTTATAATATTTTATATGATTTTCAAAACTGCATAACAGTGTTATGTAATTTCTATTTTTTTAGCTATATAACATATTTATGTTTCTGTTATATAGCTTATATTAGAAAAATTTTATTGTTTATACATTCCAAACCAGCCGTTTGTAAGAAATTTAACAATGGTATCCATTTGCTTCATTGCTTCTTCTTTTGTAAGATTGTGAGTAATCAGTTGTACAAAGGAAAATATCTGAAGATGTGAAAACCAGTGTATGGTATAATCTGAAATTCGTTCCACCTTATAGTATGACGTCATCCTATCTGCAAGAATACGATAATGGGCCTGAGTAAGTTCTACAAATGTATCCGTACAGTTTTCGTATTTAGAACCACTTGATTTCATTAACAGCAAGGTAAATATATCATGATATTGAAATAGGTAATTTACAATTTCACGAGTTGCTTCACCATCTTCTGCAAAATCATAATTATCAAGGGAGGATTTTGCAAAGAATAATAGTTCATCTTGGTAATGCTTTTTCATATAAATATTTATTTGATTCAAAGATTCTGCCACAAGAGAGCCAAATAAATCTTCTTTATCGTTAAAGAAAAAATAAAGTGCACCAGTTGTAACTCCTGCTTCTTTGCATATATTTCTAAGAGATGCTCCCATGTATCCTTTTGCCATAAACTCTTTTTTAGCTACTTCTAATAAATTTTCCCGCGTCTGTGTTTCCTGTTTCATATATTCTCCTTTGTTAAATTATTCTAGATAACACTGTTATGTTACCATTATAATAATTGGCTGTCAAGTTGATTTAAATTAGTTTTTATATTTACTTTTCTTGAAGGATAAATATTATTTTAATAAACATGATTTATACATTAATCGACAATTATATTACATATTTATAGTTAATATGGTATAATTTACATTATAGATAATGAGGGAGGTGAAAGTATAACTGTATTCATAAACAATGAGGATTAATATCAATAAAAAAATATTGAAAGAAGGCGATAATATTAAAAGAAAAGTTGTAATAATAATTTATATTATCTTAAATTTTTTGTTTTTAACAGGATGTGGATGTGGTAGTTCAATACCAAAAGCTGTGGATGATGAAGTAACTACTGATTTTAATGAAACAATATCAATATATGCATTGTTAAATGACGAACATTCTGTTGAAATAACTGAAGTTACACAAGGAGAACTTGGGACAGTAATTATTAAAGATGAATATGAACAACTAGTTTACACTCCAAAAGAAAATGCATATGGAAAAGATACATTTTCGTATCAAGTAAGCAATGGAGATGAAGAGGTTGATACAGCTACAGTTACTGTAAATATTAACCCGCCGGGTTCAATGGAAGTTAATGATGATAATGTTTATTGTATTGAAGATAATTCT
The DNA here is from genome assembly GCA_041821285.1 of Clostridiaceae bacterium. GTDB lineage: Bacteria > Bacillota > Clostridia > Clostridiales > Clostridiaceae > JAJBWD01. Next base: position 9,247 of record JBGUER010000068.1, on the reverse strand, counting down.
GAGAAAATTGATTTTATTGTAGATAATGATAAAACAGAAGCTATAGGACCTTTAGAAATTATGGCTTTCACGGATTTAAAAAGTGGAACTATAGAGAAAATCAGTGATAGTTATTTTTTTATTCCAGATAAAGATTTCAATGGAGAAGGAAGCTTTAATTATACGGTGAAGGATGTTATGGGTGGAATTGCTAAAGGTTTTGTTAATGTAAAAATTACTCCTGCACCTGATGCACCTGAAGTATTTGATGATAAAGTTGAAGCATTTAATGATGAAACTATAGAAATAGATGTAGTGAAAAATGATATTGATGTAGATGGTGATAATATTTACATAGTTCAAATAGGTGATAACAGCAGTAATCATATAGGTACAATGAAAATAAAAGAAAATAAGCTATTTTACACTCCGAATAAGGGGTCTATAGGAATAGACAAATTTAGCTATACTATTAATGATAGTAGTGATAGTGCACTTGAAGATACGGGAACTATTACTATAGGCGTTATTTCTAGAGAAAATAACATTGAAAAAACCATTAATACAAATGAAGATAAAGCCATAGGTTTTTCTGTAATTGGTGACGGTGTTGAATTAAAAGATTATCCCAATAATGGTATTATAAGCGTTGATATGAGTAAGGTATTATATACACCTAATGAAAACTTTAATGGAGAAGATTCATTTAATCTTTATTACAAAAATAATAACAATGGAACTAATTATATGAAGGTTAAAGTAATTGTTAAACCTGTTAATGATGTGCCAATTGCTAAAATAGATGAATTTACAGTAGATATAAATAGTGTTGGTAATATATTTAATGTATTAAGCAATGATACAGACATAGATGGGGACAATCTTACAATCAAAAGTATTGAACCTAATGAAAGTAATGTTGCAATATTAGAGAATAATAAAATAGTATATAGTCCAACTAAAGATTTTCAAGGAGAAGATATTCTTACTTATATAATAAGTGATGGCAATGGTGAAACTTCAACTGCCACAATTAATATAACGGTGAAGGATATGAATCATGCTCCAATAGCAGTAGATGATGAATTCACGGTACAAGAAGATAGTCGTGTCAATATATTTAATGTATTAGATAATGATACTGATGTTGATAATAATGAGATTATAATTGAAAAAATTGAAACTGTTGATTATGGATCTGCTGCAATAATAAATAATAAAGTGGTTTATTATACAGCAAAAGATTTTTATGGAGAAGATACTATAACCTATATAATTAGTGATGGAAATGGTGGAAATTCTACAGCTACAATTAGAGTAACAGTAAACCCTGTAAATGATGTTCCTATAGCGGTGGATGATGAATTCACGGTAGATGAAGACAGTGTTGATAATGTTTTTGATGTACTAGTTAATGATACAGATATTGAGAATGATAACCTTAAAATTACAGGTGCTTATAGTTTTGGAGATGGTACTTATAGGATAGAGGACAACAAAGTAATTTATAATCCGGGTAAAAATTTTCATGGATTAGATGGGATTATTTACTCAATAAGTGATGGAAATGGTGGAACAAATACAGCTACAATTAGAGTAACAGTAAAACCTGCTCCACTAGCGATAAATGATAATGTGACCCTATATTATCCTGATGAAGAAATAGAGTCTCTTTTGGTTAGTGAGTATAATGATGAGGATGATTCATTTTCAATTGAATCATTTACTCAAGGAGAAGATGGAGAAGTAAAACTAGATGGAGAGTATTTTTACTATGAAAGAAACTCTGTTTCTATAAATCATGATACTTTTACTTATACAATAGTAAATGCAGAAGGTAGAAAAATTGTAGTCACAGTTATAATTACAATTATAGATGAACCAATAGATCCAATAGATGAACCAATAGATCCAATAGATCCAATAGATCCACTTGGGGAGTAATAAGAAAGAAAGTAAAACAAATTATTAACTCAGTTTATATTTTGTTTGTTACATTTTGGATCTGTAAATAACTTAGTATAAACTGTATAAAACTAGCTTCTTCTTGGTAATAATTTTAATAATAAATTATTACAAGAAGGAGCTTTTTTACATGAGTGCATATAATAAATATGGTATTTATGGAAATAATATAATAAAAATATTGGGAATAGTAGGAAATAGAAGGGAAAATGGTAATACAGCATATTTGATATAGTAAGCATTAAATGCAATTGACTGCAAAGGAATTGAAGCAGAAGATGATTGTTCTCGGAGATTACAATATTAGAGGGTGCATTGGGTGTGAAGGATGTAAAGACACATACAAATGCGTAATAATGGATGATATGCAGAAATTATATTTATCTGCGAACAAAATGATGAAAAAGATATGGAATTTACTGCTGAAGATTTGATTTATTGCAAGGAGTGTACATAGTCAAGGATGGCTAGTACACTTCTTTTTTTCTTAATCATTAATTAATAGAAATTTAATAATTGCTTTATAAGGGTTTAAGAACCCTGTTTTATAATACTACTATAGATAAAATAAAATTTGGAGGTACGAATATGAAAAAAAGATATATTGCTATAGGAATAGTAGGAGTTTTGGTGGTTAGTTTGGTGGTCGTAAGTAGTAATAAAAGAAAAGCGCAAGATGAGCTTACGGTTAAAACTGCAGTAGCAGAAATGGGAGAAGTGGAATCTTATTTATCAACTACTGCAACAATAAAATCAAATGATTCAAAAGATTATTATGGGCCGTCTGCTAAAGTTTCGAAAGTAAATGTAAAAATGGGAGACAGTGTAAAGATAGGCGACGTATTAGTAGAATATGAAACACAAGATATTCAGTCATCTGTAGACCAAGCCCAAATACAATATAATAATGCAGTATTACAAAGAGATGATTTATATGCACAAAATGATAAGATAAATGCTCAAATAAAAGATTTAGATGAGGAAATAGCAAGTCTAGAAAAAAGTGAAGATCCACAAGATGCTCAAACATTAATTAGCAAATCTACTCAAAGAGATAGTATGAGTTCTATGTCTGATGCAAGTTTAAAACAAGCAGATAATTCAGTAAAACTTGCAGAAATAAGTTTAAATTCTGCAAAGAAAAATTTATCTAATAATGTAACTAGCATAGTTTCTGAAAATGAAGGAGTTGTAACTTCTTTAAATGTAGTAGTTGGTGGATATGGAAATGTAGCGCAACCAGTAATAACAGTTCAAAATACATTGAATTTAAAAGCTGAAATAGCTTTAGGAAAATATGATGCAGAAAAAATAGCACTAGGACAAGAAGTGATATTATCAAATGGAGATAAAGAATACAAAGGAACAGTATCATTTATTGAACCTGCAGCTAGTAATTCGACTAGTTTAGTAGGGGGAGTGTCTTTAGGAGCTGAAATTGATATATTAGAAGAGGATGCTAATTTGAAAATAAATTTCCCAGTGGATGTAGATATTTTAGTTGGTAAAGAAGAGTCTGTGTTAAAAGTTCCTGCAGAAGCATTAAAAACTTTAAAAGGAAATCAGGATGTAGTTTATGTTTTAGAAAATGGAATAATTCATGAAAAAGAAGTTATAACTAGTATTCAGTCAGATATGGAAGTTGGAATATCAGAGGGAATAAATGAAGGGGATAAAGTAGTGTTAAATCCTTCCACAACTGTTATAGAAGGAGCTAAAGCTATAGAGGAGGAAAACTAGATGATTGAAACTAAAAATATATTTAAAATATATAAAACTGGGGATATTGAATTTGAAGCTTTAAAAGATATAAGCTTGAACATAGGGAAAGGTGAATTTACTGCTATAATGGGACATTCTGGTTCAGGGAAATCCACATTTATGAATATATTAGGATGTCTTGATAAAGCGACTAAAGGAATTTATACATTAAATGGAAAAGATGTGTCGGGGTTAACTGATGATGAATTATCTTATATAAGAAATAAGGAAATAGGATTTGTGTTTCAAGCATTTAATTTAATTCCAAGGGTTACTTTACTAGAAAATGTAGAACTTCCTATGCTTTATGCAGATATTCCGTTAAAAGAGAGAAGGGAGAGGGCAATAAATGCTTTAGAAAAAGTTGGCCTCAAAGATAGAATAAAACATCTTCCAAATGAAATTTCAGGTGGACAAAAACAAAGGGCGGCTATAGCACGTGCTATAGTTAATAATCCAGCGGTTATTATGGCGGATGAACCAACAGGAAACTTAGATACAAAATCATCTATAGAAATTATGAAAATATTTCAAAAGGTAAATGATGAAGGTTCAACTATAGTTATGGTAACTCATGAGGATGATATATCTAAACATTGTAAAAGAATAGTTAGATTTAGAGATGGTGAAATAATAAAGGATGAGGATGTATTAGACAGGATTGTCCTATAGGAGGGGTGTTATGAATATAGTTGAAAGTGTAAAAATGGCTTTAAATAGTATAATAGCTAATAAAATGAGAGCTTTTCTAACAATGCTTGGTATTATTATTGGAATAAGTTCAGTTATTGCTATAGTATCTTTAGGAAATGGTGGAACGGAGCAGATTACAGCTGAGTTTGAAGCGCTTGGTGCATCTTCTGTTACCATAAGTGTAGACCAATCTAAGGCTCAAGATACTGATTACATTACAGATAAGGATATGCAGCAGATAAAGGAAAAGGTGAATGAAGTATCGTATGTAAGCCCTTCTATTAATTCACAAGCTACTTTGTATACAGAAGATAAATCATACTTAACTTATTTTACTGGTGGAACTACAGATTTAGCTTACATAAATAATACGGAAATTCTATATGGTAGATTTTTTAATGAAAAAGAATATGAAGAAGGTAAGGCAGTAGTTGTAATAGACCAAGATAATGCAAATAGACTTTTTGGATATGAGGATGTTGTTGGTGAAACCATTCAGATTAGTCAAAATTCTATTAGTAAAGTTATGACAATTGTTGGAGTATCTAAAAGTAGTTCATCTATTTTTGGTGGAAGGGGAATGGATGATGCACCAGTTTTTTTAACAACTTCTACTACATTTTTAAATAGTATAGCATCTAGTGAGATGAAAATAAATTCTATTACTGTTATGGCAGATAAAAAAGAAAATAGTGAAAAAGCTGGTACAGGAGCTTTAAATATTTTAGAGGCTAGACATAATAGTCGTGGAGAAGAAATATATTCTGCTGAAAATGCATTTTCATTTTTAGAACAAATAGATAGTGTTTTAGGAATATTTACTACGTTTATAGGTGCAGTAGCTGCTATATCCTTATTAGTTGGAGGAATAGGCGTTATGAACATAATGCTGGTTTCAGTTACAGAAAGAACTCGTGAAATAGGAATAAGAAAGGCAATAGGAGCCACTACAAATAGAATATTAATGCAATTTTTAGTTGAATCTATTATACTATCATTAATAGGTGGAATAATAGGTATATTGTTTGGGATAGCAGGAGCAGAACTCATAGGTCTGGTAGCAGGAATAGTTCCTAAAATATCTTTAGTTGTAATAATAGGAGCACTTTTATTTTCTACAGCAGTTGGTGTATTCTTTGGAATATATCCAGCGAGAAAAGCAGCTAGTTTAGACCCAATTGATGCATTAAGATACGAATAATAAAAGGAGGCAAATATGTCTATTAAATTTAAAATATTATTTTCATATTTAGCAATGCTTATAGTACCAATTATATTAACAATATTAGTAGGCATTTTTGCTGGATTTTACTATTTTGGTGATTTGAATAGTGTTTATGGGAATAAAATGCCTACTTATCAACATGAAGAATCGGATATTAATAGTGATTTATTTGCAAATGTTAAATTAACGTCAATTCAAGCTCCTGATTCTTTTTTAAAAGATGAATTTTTAGAGAGTTTAGAAGAAAAATCAAATTTAAATAATTCTGGGATTGTTGTTAGAAAAGACGATGATATTATTTACAAAAGTGAATCTATAAATAGTCTACCTATAAGTAAATTACCTACTTTTGGGAAGTTTGCAGAAAGAGATCTTATAGAATATAATGATAAAAAAAATAGTATAATGGTTCAACAACAAGATTTTTATTTTAGCGATGGAAGCCCGGGAAGTGTATTTATAGTATATGACGTAGAGCCTATAAAAGATGCATTTAAAAATTTTAGTATAACTTTTATCGTAGCTGCGGTAATAATTCTTTTATTAACTAATGGTTTTATAACTTTCCTAGTTGCAAGGAGTATTATTAAACCTATAAAGAAACTTGAAATATCCGCCAATAAAATAAAAGATGGAAATTTGGATTTTTCTATGGATATAAAATCTAAGGATGAATTAGGTGAATTAAGTAGAGCTTTTGATGCTATGCGTGAAAATCTAAAAGAATCTAAAGAAATTCAAGATCAATATGAAAAAAATAGAAAAGAATTAATTGTTAATATATCTCATGATTTAAAGACGCCTATTACTGCTATAAAAGGTTATGTAGAGGGAATACGAGATGGTGTTGCAGATACAGAAGAAAAAATGAATAAATATTTAAATACCGTTTATGTAAAATCAAATGAAGCGGATAAATTGATAGATGAATTGTTTCTTTATTCTAAATTAGATTTAAATAAATTAGAATTTGATTTTTCAACAATAAATATTAATAATTATTTATCAGATTCTATGGAAGAATTATCATTTGATCTTAAAAAAAACAATATAAAACTAGAATATAAGTCTTTAATAAAAAAAGATGTTTTTATTAAAGGAGATTGTCAACAAATAAAAAGAGTGATAGTTAATATTATAGAGAATTCTTCTAAATATATGGATAAAGAATATGGTAAAATAGATGTTAAGTTAGAGGATAAAGAAGATTTTATTTTACTAAAATTTAAGGATAATGGAAGAGGAATTGATGTGGATAATCTCCCATATATATTTGATAGATTTTATAGAGCAGATTCTGCTCGTGGAACTGCAACTGGAGGTAGTGGGCTAGGTTTGTCTATTGCAAAAAAAATAATAAATGGTCATGGTGGAGATATGTGGGCTGATAGCACAATTGGAGAGGGCACAACGATATATTTCACATTGAAAAAAATAAGAAGCGGTGAGATTATATGAAAAAAATATTAGTAATTGAAGATGATATTAGTATTGCTGAATTAGAAAAAGATTACCTTGAGATAAATGGTTTTAGTGTTGATATTGAGACTAGGGGAGATTTAGGTTTGTCTAAGGCTTTGATTAATCAATATAATCTTGTTATAGTAGATTTAATGCTTCCATTTGTGGATGGGTTTGAAATATGCAGGGAACTTAGAAGTAAAAAAGACATTCCGATATTAATGGTATCTGCAAGACGTGAAGATATAGATAAGATAAGGGGGCTAGGGCTTGGAGCGGATGATTATATAACAAAACCATTTAGTCCTAGTGAATTAGTCGCAAGAGTTAAAGCCCATATTAGTAGATATGAAAGATTAATGGGAGATAAGAAAAATGGTGAATTTAAAGATAGTAAAGTAGAAATAAATGGCTTATCTATTGATGAAAAATCAAGAAGAGTTTATCTCCATGGAAATGAGGTAATATTAACAACAAAAGAATTTGATGTTTTGATATTTTTAGCATCTAATCCTAACAGGGTTTTTACTAAGGAAGAGTTATTTGAAAAAATATGGGAACTTGACGCCCAAGGAGATGTGGCAACTGTAACTGTTCATATTAGAAGAATTAGAGAAAAAATAGAGAAAAATCCTTCTGAACCAAAGTTTATAGAAACTATATGGGGAGTGGGTTATAGATTTCAAAAGAATTTTTAAATAAAGCGGAGAGTGAAATTTAATGAGCTATAATAAAGGAAATCAAAAAAATATTATTAAAGAGTCTCATGAGAGGTCAAAAAACTATGGCGTTGAAAAAAGCAGAATTTTTCCAAGAAAGATATTAAGACCAGAAGAGACTGTTAATAATATTGAAAAAAATAAAATGCTATTGAATATTTCATCTCAATTTATGAAAAATTTGTATGATTTTTTAGAAAGCTCAGGATTTTTTATTGTTTTAACTGATAAAGAAGGATCTATCTTAAAAATTTTAGGAGATGATTCTGTAATGGAAGTAGCTAATAGTTTAAATATGGTAGTAGGTGCATCTATGTCAGAGTATAGTATTGGAACTAATGCTATGGGAACTGCTATAAAAGAAGATATTCCTATTCAAATATCAGAAAAAGAACATTTTATTACAGCTTATCATAGATGGACTTGTTCTGCAGCGCCTATACATGACGTAAATGGTAATATTATTGGAACTTTAAACCTAACAGGAGATAGAGAAAAAGTTCATTCACACACTTTAGGGCTTGTAGTAGCTGCAGTTAATTCAATAGAAAATCAAATAAAGGTAGAAAATGCCAATGAAAAACTAGCAGAAACATATCAATATATGAATATTATAGTAGATTCAATATCATCAGGAGTGTATGTTGTAGAAAATTCAGGGTATGTTGACAATATAAATAAAGCAGCGTGCAATATATTGGGGATAAAAGAAGAGGATGCTTTGGGTAAAAAAGCAGATATTATTTTGCCAAATTGGATGAATATTTTAGAAAGATTAAAATTAGGTAAATCCTATGACAATAGAGAGGTTATATTAAATAATGATTTTGTAAAAGGAAGGTATAATGTTTCTGGAACGCCTATTGAAATAAATAATGAAGTAGTTGGAATGGTAGTAGTTTTTAAAGAAATGCAAAAGGTTATTAATTTAGTTAATAGATATAGTGGGAAAAGAGCTATATATAATTTTGAAGATATAATAGGGGAAAGCTTAGAGATAAAAAAAGTAATATCTGATGCTAAAAAGATAAGTTCCTCTCCATCAACAGTTCTGATTGAAGGTGAGAGTGGAACAGGAAAAGAGCTTTTGGCGCAATCTATTCACAATTATAGCGACAGAAAGAACAATAGTTTTATTGCGGTGAATTGTGGTGCTATACCTAAAAGTTTAATAGAAAGTGAATTATTTGGTTACGAAGATGGTGCGTTTACTGGTGCAAGACGGGGTGGTCATGCTGGTAAATTTGAACTTTCTAATGGAGGGACTTTATTTTTAGATGAAATAGGGGAAATGCCACTTGATATGCAGGTTAATCTTTTAAGAGTTTTGCAAGAAGGATATGTAACTCGAGTTGGTGGAGATAGGATTATCCCAGTTGATGTTAGGATAATAGCTGCAACAAATAAAAATCTAAAAGAAGAAGTGGAAAAAGGAAGATTTAGA
>JBGUER010000067.1:0-15763 GCA_041821285.1 Clostridiaceae bacterium | reverse complement strand
GGTTTAGCTAAAATAAGTACCGCTCTCGCTATTTTAGCTGCTATTATTTTTTTCTTAAGGGTAATTAATAAAAGATGTTTCAACAATAAAAATATTTTCTTGAAATCAATAAATAAATTTTTGAGAAAATACCATAAATTTATAGGTATAATTTTAGTTTTTACAGGACTAATCCATGGAATATTTTCATCTTATGATGTTTTAAGTTTAAACATGGGAACAATATGTTGGGTTTTATCACTATTACTTGGACTTAATTTTATGTTTAAGAAAAAATGCAAACATAAAGCATGGATATATTACCATAGACTATTAACTATAGCTTTTATACTAACTCTAATAATTCATATTTTACTTGTAAAAGGTTTTTTCAATATATCTTCTACTAATAATAATATCACTAATAGTAATTCCATAAGTTCTGATTCTGTAAACACTGACAGAGACACTACTATTATTGAAAACACTGATGATAATGATGAGACTATCACAGAATCAACAAATTCATCAGTTGAAAATATAACCACCACTGATGTAGGCGCTGACCCTTCTGATGCTTATTCTGATGGGACTTATGAAGGTTCTGGCACAGGTTATAGACCAGGCACAGAAGTTCAAGTAACGGTATCTAACGGTGAAATAGACTCAATAGATTTGATTTCAACTAATGACGATGATAAGTTTTTTAATAGAGCATGGTCTACTATAATAGATGAAATCATAAACAGTCAATCCACAGATGTAGATACGGTTTCTGGTGCAACTAGAAGTTCTAATGGTATAATAGAAGCAGTTTCTGATGCAATAAATTAATCTGAAGAGGTATATATGAAAAAATTTGATATTTTTATTATTATAATTATACTATTGGGTATCTCCATTACACTATATTTAAATTTAAATACAAAAGATATTGAAAGCAAAACATTAGTTATATATTTAAATAATGAAATATATAAAGAAGTGCCTTTAACTTCTGAAACTTCTATGGAAATTCCCATAAATTCTTCCTATGGATATAATCTTATAAAAATAGAAAATGGAGTAGTATCTATGGAAGATAGTGACTGTAATAATAAGATTTGTATAAACTCTAGTGAAATAGAAAATGTTTCAGAAACTATCGTTTGCCTCCCTCATAAATTAGTTTTAAAAATACAGGGGCTTGATGAATCTTCTGACGTAGACAGTGTAGCCAAATAGGAGGAAGAGTATGAAAACAAAAAGATTACTATTATTATCATTATTTTCAGCACAAGCTTGTATATTATTTATAATAGAATCTTTAATTCCTATTCCTTTTATAGCACCTGGTGCAAAATTGGGTTTAGCTAATATCATAATTTTATTTTGTCTTTATACTTATGGTTTAAAAGATAGCTTAATAGTTTTATTTATGAAAATTTTTATCACCACTATATTTGTAGGCTCTATGTCCACATTTATATATAGTTTTTCAGGTGGGCTGCTAAGTTTAATATTAATGTATATATTTAAAACCTTAGGTAATAAGAATATAAGCATTATAGGTGTTAGCATTATAGGTGCATTGTCTCACAGCATAGGCCAAATAATAATAGCCTCTATTATTATTAATAATATAAATATATTATATTATCTCCCATACCTTTTAATGTCCTCATTAGCAACTGGCTTTCTTATTGGGTTAATAGACAAACATTTAATTTTAAGCTTAAATAAATTATATATATTAAAATGAAAAAAGCAGCTTTTTAGATTAAGCTGCTTTTAAAATTATTTCATTATTTTATAATCGGAATCAGAAAGTTCAAAGTCCTCTTTTATTCCTTCTGTTAAATATATCTCTTTATCTTTTGTTACAAATATAGCATCTATATCAGCTACACTATTTGCATACTCTAGCCCATGTTCTAATCCATAAGCAAATAATAAAGTAGATAGAGAATCTCCATCTATAGAGCTACTAGTTATTACTGTAACACTCAATAAATCATTATCAATTGGGTATCCTGTTTTAGTATCTAAAATGTGGTGATATATTATTCCATCTTTTTCAAAATATCTTTCGTAAATACCTGATGTTATAACAGCTTTATTTTCAACCTGTACCACCCCAAGATAATCATCATTCTTATAAAATGGATCTTGTATTCCTATTCTATACTCAGTAGATTCTGATTTTCTACCTAGAATGTAAACATTCCCTCCAAGATTTATTATGGCGCTGTCTACATTATTATCCTTTAATATTTTAACTACCTGATCTGCCGCGTAACCTTTAGCTATTCCCCCAAGGTCTAACTCCATTCCTGCTTCAATCAAAGAAACTTGACTTTTTTCATACTCAATGTCCAAATTATTATAATCAACATTATTTAATGATTTATTTATGCTATCTTCATCAGGAATAACCGTGTTTCCTCCAGATATATTCCAAAGCTCAGACAAATTACCAATAGTTATATCGAATTTACCATTAGAAATCTCACTGTAATACTTGCCTTTTTCTAAAACATATAAAGTATCACTAGAAACTTCAACATATCCTATCCCTGCATTTTCATTTATCTTTTTTATCTCACTTAATTCTATATTTAAGCTCATTTCCTTTTCTATTTCATCTATTCTTTCAAAACATTTATCCAATATTGATTCATCCTCTGTTCCATAAACTTTTATAGAGCAATAGGTTCCAAGAGCTATTTTAGATTTTTCTATATAAATATTATCCTCTTTACCGCAAGAACTAAAAAACAATATCATAAATATCATTGGTAATGTCTTTATTATTTTTTTCATCTAAACTCCTTTTAGTACTCTAATTTTATTATCATGCTATTTTATCATTTTATTTAACTATATTCTACAAACTTATGCTAAAATAATAATAAAATAAATTTTAATATAAGGAGGCTTTTATGAAAGAAATAAAAAATGTTTATTTAATAGGTCTAGGTGCAATAGGGTGTATATATTCTAGTAGGATATATGATAATAATAAAGAATCTTTAAAGATAATAGCCGATAAAAAAAGAATTGATAGATACTCAAAAGATGGTTTTATAATAAATAATAAGCGATATGATTTTAATTATATCTCGCCAGAAGATAAAGCTGAAGCCGCTGATTTAATAATAATATCTGTAAAATTCAATAATATAAAAGAGGCCATAGCTTCAATAAAGAATTTTGTTTCAAAAGACACTATAATATTATCATTATTAAATGGAATAAACAGTGAAGAAGTTATTGCAGAAACTTATAATAAAAATAATATTCCATATTCTATTTGTGTTGGAATAGATGCTGTACGAGATGGCAACAAAGTTGACTATTCTAAATTTGGGAATTTAACCTTCGGAGATAAAGATAATTCAACTTATTCTAATAATGTTTTAGCTATAAAAAATTATTTTGATAAATCAAAGGTTCCTTACGTTATTCCTTCTGATATGCTTAATTCTATGTGGTGGAAATTCATGGTTAATGTTGGTGTAAACCAAGCTTCTTCCATCTTAAAAGCTAATTATGGTGTATTTCAAAAATCAAAAGAAGCTAACGCACTTCTTCATATGATAATGAATGAAGTAATAGAAATATCAAAACATGTTGGTGCTAATTTAAACCAAAGTGATATAGAAAAATGGGATAAAATTTTAAATTCTTTATCACCAAACAACAAAACATCTATGCTTCAAGATATAGAAAATAAAAGGTTCACTGAAGTCGATATATTTTCCGGTGAAATAATAAAACTTGGAGAAAAATATAAGGTATCTTGTCCAGTTAATAAAATGTTATACAATATGATAAAAACTATAGAACAAAATTATTAATATAAGGTGATAGAATGAAAAAAATGAAAATTAAACACAAAATCTTGCTAGCATTTTCCCTTCTGCTAGTTGTAATTATTATTGGATTTTTAATTTATGTAAATGATGTATATAAACCAAGTGATGATGCTATGTTAGCCTTTAATAGTAATACTATTATCACCACTGAAAATGATGATTATATATCATTTATTCCAAAGGGTAATATCAAAGATACAGCTTATATTTTTTATCCTGGTGGAAAAGTTGACCCACTATCCTATTCTACCTATGCGAAAAAAATTTCAGAATATGGTTATCCAGTTTATATAGCTAAAATGACATTTAATCTTGCTATATTTTCACCTAATAAAGCAGATTCTATTATAGAAGATAATCCTGAAATAAATCATTTTGTTATAGGAGGACATTCACTAGGAGGAGTCATGGCTTGCTCTTATATATGTAATAATCCCGATAAACTAAATGGGCTTATTCTTTTAGCTTCCTATCCTCAATCTAAAAATGATTTAACTGATTATGATATAGAAGTTTTATCCTTAAGAGGCTCTAATGATGGCTTTGTAAGTGATGCTAAAATAGAAGAATCTAAAATTTATTTACCTATTGATAGTATTTTTTATGAAATTAAAGGAGGAAATCATAGCCAATTTGGTGATTATGGTTTTCAAAAGGGAGATAATAAAGCTACTATAGATAAATCTACACAGTTAAATGAAACTGTAGAACAAAGCATTATTATCTTAGATGATATCGACAAATCCAATTAAATATAAATTAAGTGCATCCTGTTTACTTAACAAGATGCACTTTAAACTTAAATCGATTGTTTTTTATATTTTACACATATCCTAGAAGCCCTCTTACAGACACTTCTCCAGATATTATTCTTTCAATTTTTCCATCTTCATATTTTACCAATAAAGCACCATCTTCTTCAATGTCTAAAGCTTCGCCTAAAATTTCTTGCCCATTTCTAATAACCCTGATCTTCTTGCCCATTAAAGCTGAATTTTCCCTACATATTTTTAAAGTATTTAAAAATTCATGATTTAAAAATTCTTCATATAATATTTCAAATTCATTTAATATATATGCTACTAATACTTTTCTATTTATTTCATTATTATTTTCTATTTTTATAGAGGTTCCAATATTTTTTATCTCTTCTGGAAAATCTTCTTGTTCTAAATTGGCATTTATACCAATACCAACTACCACATGATTTATTTTATTAAGTTCTCCACTTAACTCCGTTAATATTCCACACACCTTTTTAGAATTAATTACAATGTCATTAGGCCATTTTATCTCAGCTTTTATTCCTAAATTCGATAAAGCATTAATAACTGAGGCTGCTGCTACCTGTGTGATTTTTGAAACCTCTGACATTTCTACTTCAGGATATAATACTATAGACATCCATATACCTTTATATTTAGGAGATATCCATTTTCTGCCAAGTCTTCCTCTACCAAGAGTTTGCTCTTCTCCAATTACAGCTGTTCCGTTTTCTATATTTTTAGCTGCCAATAATTTAGCTTCTACATTAGTAGAACCTAAAGAATCAAAATGCATTATATTTTTACCTATATATTTTGTATTAAGATTTTCATAAATTTCTTCTCTACTTAGTATATCAGGTGAGTATAAAAGCTTATAGCCTTTTCTAGATATTCCCTCTATTTTATATCCTTCCACTTCAAGCTCTTTTATGTATTTCCAAACACAAGCTCTTGTAATAGATAGCTCATTACTAATCGCTTGACCTGATACATATTTATTTTTATTATTTTTTAAATATCTTAAAATATCGTCTTTCATAATTTCCTCCGTGAATAAAATATTACTCTAAGTATATACTAAATATACAATTTAATAAAACATATTAAAAAGGAGTGTTATAATGGCTAAAAAAGGAACTAAAAGACCATCTCAAGAAGAAAACCAACCTGTTGCTATGAGGAAAAAAAATAAAAAAGGAAATGAAAATCAACCTATTGAAACAAAAAAATAGTCCCATTGGGGCTATTTTTTATAGTTCAACTAAATATTTTAATCTTTCAACTTCATATGTCTTTAATTTTAATAGTTTTTGTATCTCATTTAAATTTTTTATATCTCCATTATCATCTCTATATTTTAAAACTTTTTCAGCCTTTTTCCTTGATATAAGAGGAATTTTTATTAAATGCTTTATATCTGCAGAATTTATATTTAATTTTTTTATTTCACCCTTATATTCATTATTTTTAAGTTTTATAGTTTCTATCCTTATTAAATACTCTTTTCTCACCAATAACCCATGTATAATGGATATTGTTGAAGTTAAAAACATAATAATAGTTAAATATATTGCAACCTTTTCATTACCTTTATATATTTTACCCATAAATATATATATAATAACTGGAATGGAATATAAAACCCCACAAATTGTCCACTTTTTACTTTTAGCTCTATACCCAATATATAAAAAGCTAATAAAACTAGTAAATCCAAAAAATAAATTTAAAATAATCCATAAGGAATTCACTAATTCATAAGATTTTTTTTCAGTAGTTATCTTCATTTCATCACCATCCTTTAAAATTCTCCTGTAAATTCACTAAAAAATTATACCACGAAATATAATAAAATACTAACACTTCTACTTTCTTATTTTATCATATTTACTATTATAAACAGTCTAGCTACAACCTATATTCACGCCTTAAGTTGTAGCTTTCTTTTTTTTGTGTTATAATAATAATTGTGTTGAAAATAATAGGAGGGGTTTAATGATAGAATTAAAGAATATATCCAAATCATTTAAAACAACTAAAATATTGAAAAATATTGATCTTAAAGTAAACGATGGAGAATTAGTAGTGTTAATAGGACCATCTGGTTGCGGTAAAACTACTACTCTAAAAATGATTAACAAACTTATAAAACCAACTAGTGGAGAAATTTTAATAAATGGTGAAAACATTAAAGAAATGGATACCATAGAACTTAGAAGAAATATAGGTTATGTTATTCAACAAACTGGACTGTTCCCACATATGACTATAGGTGAAAACATAGGCTTAGTTCCTACATTAAAAAAATGGGACAAAGAAAAAATCAAAAAAAGAACTTTAGAACTACTAGACCTTGTTGACATGAACGACGGGGATTTCATAAACAGATACCCTTCAGAATTAAGCGGAGGCCAACAACAAAGAATAGGTGTTGCCAGAGCATTTGCTACAAATCCAAACATAATTCTTATGGACGAACCATTTAGTGCATTAGACCCAATAACTAGAGGACAACTTCAAGATGAATTATTTAGTCTTCAACAAAATTTAAAGAAGACGATTGTGTTCGTAACTCATGATATGGATGAGGCCCTTAAATTAGGCGACAGAATCTGTATAATGAAAGATGGTGATATTCTTCAATATGATACTCCAGAAAATATATTAAAAAATCCATCTCACGGATTTGTAGAAGAATTTATCGGTAAAAATAGAATTTGGAATCAGCCAGAACTAATAAAAGCTGAGGATATTATGATTGAAAATCCTATTAAAACTAACAAAAAAAGAACTATTCTTCAATCAGTAGAAATAATGAAAACAAGTAGAGTTGATAGTCTATTAGTCGTAGATAGTAAAAATGTGTTAGAGGGTATTGTAACTCTTCACGATATTAGAAAAACTCAAGATAAAAATGTAACTATTGAAAATATTATGGAAAAAGAAATTAACTCTGTTAATATAACTGATTCCATTATTGATATATTAACCCTTGTAGATGAGAAAAAAATAGGTTTTATTCCTGTAGTAGATGATGAAAACAAACTAAAGGGACTAATTACAAGAAGTAGCCTTATAGCAATATTAAGTGGACAATTTATAGAAAGGGAGGCTTAAAATATGATGAATTTTTTTAATTATTTTATGGATAAAAGTGGGGAAATATCAACACTTCTACTTCAACATATCTGGCTTACTCTTCTCGCCGTTGTCATTGCAGCTTTAGTTGGAATTCCTCTTGGAATCCTTATTACCAAATATAAAAAAGCATCAACTTTTGTTTTAGGATTTGCTAACGTTATTCAAGCTGTTCCAAGTTTAGCCATACTAGGATTTTTAATACCTTTGATGGGTATTGGATCAAAACCCGCTATAGTTATGGTGTTTTTATATTCATTACTTCCTATAATAAAAAATACCTATACAGGTCTTGTAAACATAAATCAAGACATGCTAGAGGCTGCTCGTGCAATGGGAATGACTAAAAGTCAAATACTAGCAAAAGTTCAAATTCCTCTTGCTCTACCTATTATTATGGCCGGAGTTAGAATAGCCGCAGTTACCGCTGTTGGTCTTATGACAATAGCTGCCTTTATCGGTGCTGGTGGTCTTGGATATCTTGTTTATACAGGAATCCAAAATACAAATGATTTCATGGTAATAGCTGGTGCACTTCCTGCTTGTATCTTAGCTCTTTTAATGGATTATTTAATAGGAATGATAGAACAATCTGTAGTTCCTAAGGGAATAAAAATAAGTTCTCATGGTGCTAAAAAAGAAAGTGTTAAAAAAATAAGATTTAAAAACTCTATTGCAGTTATTCTTGCAATACTTGTAGTTTCTACTTCTGTAATATCATCAAATAGATACAAAAATGCAACAGCAGACAATACAAAAACTAGATCTGGAAGTATATCTATAGGTTCTAAGAATTACACTGAGCAACTTATTCTTGGAAATATTCTTTCTATACTAATTAAACAAGATACTAACCTAAATGTAGAAGAAAACTTTAATCTTGGCGGAACAGGAGTAGTATTTGACGCTCTTAATACAGGTGATGTAGACTTATATGCAGAATATACAGGAACTGCTCTAATAAGTGTTATGAAAAGAGAAACTATAACAGATCCTGATGAAGCTTATAATGTAGTTAAAGATTATTACGATACTGAATATGGTATCAATTGGTTTGCTCCACTTGGATTTAATAATACTTATACTTTAGCAATAAGACAAGACACAGCTGATGAATATAATCTAGAAACTTATAGCGATTTAGCTGGCGTATCTGATAAATTAACTATGGGTTGCACTCTAGAGTTTACGGATAGAGATGATGGACTATTAGGACTTGAGAAAGCTTATAATATGGATTTTAAAGCAGTAAAGCCTATAGATGGTGGCCTTAGATATACAGCTATGGAAAGTAAATCCTCTGATATTATGGATGCTTTCTCTACAGATGGACTGTTACTTAAGTATAAACTTAAAGTATTAGAAGATGATAAAAATTTCTTTCCTCCATATTATCCTTGTCCAGTAATAAGAAATGATACATTAAAAAAATATCCAGAACTTCAAGGCGTTTTAGAAAAATTAGACGGATTAATATCCAATGAAGAAATGATGCAAATGAATTATAATGTTGATGAACTTCATATGGACCACAAAGAAGTAGCAACAAAGTTCTTAGAATCGAAGGGTTTATTAGATTAATAAATAGCATCAAAGAGACCAGTGAAAATTCATATTTTCACTGGTCTCTTTATTTATGATTTTCTTTTATTTCTTTTATTATTTCACTTATTATATCTTTTATATCCATATCTTTTATACCAACAATAGTTATACCATGTTTTTTTAGTGGAATAATATATTTAGCACAGGAATAATTAAATATTTCATTTGATAAAACTGGAGAAACTTCACCATTTATTCCCCCACCTATTAATACCCCAATTGGCGCTACTATATAATCAATTTTATTATTATTTAAATAATTTATTATTTCTTCTTCACCAAAATAAGCTTCTTTAGCTCCTTTTTTTAACATACTAACAGACGCCTTTTCTGTAATACCTAGTGCTACTATTTCATAATCTTTTAAAATATTTTTTGCTTTGGAAATGAAAGTCTTACCAATCCCTCCGCCTTGACCATCAATAACTGCAATCTTCATAAAATTTATTCCTCCAATAAAACTATATATACCATTCTAATATATATACATAATAAAAGCTACTCAATCAAATATTAATTGAATAAAGATTTTTATAATTTGAAATATTTAGAATATTAACCATTCATAATGAGCAAGTTTTAACTATATCTTAACAATTATTAAAATATATTTAACTTTTTTTGTTGTAAAGGTTTGCACACCCTTTCATATTTTTAGAAAATTCGCTAAAATATAAAGTGTCGTATATTTTATTTTAAATTAAGCGAAAGGCGGCAACAATTTATGAATTTTGATAACTTACTGTATCTAGAAAAGAAATATGATTCACACATTGAAAAAGAGAACAAATTAAAAAATGATAATTTGCTCCCTAAAAAAATGCTTGCATTTCTAGTTTCTATCGGAGAACTTGCTAACGAGACAAGATGCTATAAATTTTGGAGCTCAAAACAACCCTCAAATAGCAATGTTATTCTAGAAAAATATGTTGATTCACTACAATCACTTCTTGTTGTTGGTAATGAAAAAAATTATTCTGACATAAAAATTGAAGATAAGATTTTAGATTTAGATATTACCAATCAATTCTTAACTTTGTTTGTTGATGCTAACGACCTGGTAATTTGCTCTTCAAAAGACAATTACATAACTTTATTAGAAGACTTTTTATCACTGGGAAAAGTTTTAAAACTAGATTTTGATCAAGTTGAAAAAAAACTGATTATCAAAATTACTCCTTAATTTCA
This sequence comes from Clostridiaceae bacterium, assembly GCA_041821285.1. Classification (GTDB taxonomy): domain Bacteria; phylum Bacillota; class Clostridia; order Clostridiales; family Clostridiaceae; genus JAJBWD01. The sequence continues at coordinate 5,229 of JBGUER010000067.1, read as the reverse complement.
TACCGTAAGACTGTTTAGTATAAATACTAACAGTCTTATTTTTTTTAAAAAATTAATAAATATAATAAAAAAGGGGAAAATAAAAGATAAAAAAGGAGCATTGATTTATGGGTTTAATATTTTCTATAATAGCAGGTATATGCATGAGCATTCAAGGAGTTTTTAATACTAGACTTTCAGAAAAAATTGGACTTACAGAAACTAATGTTATGGTTCAAGGTACAGGAATATTCTTAACTCTATTAGTGCTATTATTTTTTAGAAAAGGCGACTTTAAAAAAATATCTGACACTAATATATTTTACCTTTTAGGAGGAGTTTTAGGTGTAATAATAATATATACAGTTATGCTTGGAATCGAAAGTTTAGGTCCCACTTACTCTATAGCCACAATATTAATCGCTCAATTAACAACTGCTGCATTAATCGACGCTTTTGGAATATTCGGATCTGATATAGTCAAATTTGGTTTATCTAAATTTATAGGGATTGGTGTAATGGTTCTAGGTATTATAATATTTAAATGGAAGGGGTAACATTTTTAATGTTACTAATATACTATATAATGTAAGCAATTAATTAGAGAATTTTATGTTTTCAATTAGTAAAAAAATAGATGTAAATCTAAAACAAATATTAACAAATGGAAACAACAAATATTATCGAGTTATTATCCTATGCAAGAACTTAACAAAAGAAACGACAAATAAAATTAAATCATTTGATGGCACTGTATTAAATATTATAGATAGTATAAACTGTATATCTGCGATAATAAACACAAAGGCTATAAAACGACTTGCTGAATACCCTTCAGTTGAATATATCATTTGTGATGAATATTGTTTATTATGTGCTTCTTCAATAACTAACGCAAATAACATATCTATAAAGAAAAAATTTATGCTATCTGGAAAAAGAATTGGTATTGGAGTAATCGACAGCGGAGTATACCCACATAGTGATTTGTTAAATCCTAATAACAAAATAAAAGATTTTAAAGATTTTATTAATAACATAAACTACCCTTATGATGATAACGGTCATGGTACATTTATTTCTGGTATTTTATCTTCTAGCGGTTATCTTTCTAAAGGAGAATATGAAGGCCTTGCTAAAGACAGCAATATATACATGGTAAAATCTTTTGATAATGCTGGAAGAGGTTTTATTTCTGACATTCTAACTGGATTAGATTATCTTATTTCAAAAGACGATAACATAAAAATTATTCTGCTTCCTTTTGAAACCTTAAGAAATGATTTTATTACTCTGAATTTATTTTCTTCATTATTTAGTCTAGCCGTTAATAAAGGTATTACAATTATCGTGCCCAGTGGTCACAATGGTAATCATGAGGATTCAATACGTGGGATAGCTACTCTTAACAATTGTATAACTGTTGGTGGAGTAGATACTTCTTCTAATACAATAAAACCTTTTTCTTTATCCTCTGGTGGGGATAATAAAATAGTGAAGCCTGATTTAGTTGCACCTTGTTCCTGCATTCTTTCCTTAAATTCTAATACATCTTACATTTCACAAAGGAATGGAATTAAAATATACCCAAGTCCATTGGATAAACCCTATACAATCTATTCTGGAACATCTATAGCTGCAGCTTTTGTAGCTAGTCTATGCGCTCTTTTATATGAATACAATAATGATTATACATTTAAAGATATATCCTCACTTTTAAAAATATCTTGCACGCCATTAAAATACCCATCATACCTTCAGGGTGAAGGTATGATAGATATAAATAAATTACTACCATAAAAAAAACTCTTTCTATTTCAGAAAGAGATTTTTTTTTATTGAATATATTCAAGAGGATTTACTGTTTCCCCATTTATTCTAACTTCAAAATGAAGATGTGGTCCTGTACTATCACCTGTAGAACCTACTAGCGCAATTTGTTCGCCTTTAGATACATTGTCTCCGGCGTTAACCAAAAGCTGACTACAGTGCCCATAATAGGTTTCTATCCCATCTCCATGGTTTATTTTTACCATGTATCCATATCCACCTTCCCATCCTGCAAAAGTTATTGTTCCTTCCATTGCAGCATATATTGGTGAACCATACGAAGAACCAATATCTACCCCCTTATGAAATCCTCCCCACCTAGAACCATAATATGACGTTATTCCTCCTCTAGAAGGTTTTGTTAAAAATGCCACACCTGCTATTATAGGATTTTGAGTTCCTATGGCTATAACTCTTGTTTCCGGTTCTTCTATTATATTTTCATCTACCACTACCTGGTCAATAATTTCTCCATTTTTCATTTCAACTTTAGAGCTTACTTCTTTAATTCCACTTTTACCTTCATTTTCTACCACAGAAGTTCCCATTACATATTTGTCACTCCAGGTTGTAACTTGCGATGGCTTAACTTCAACTTCTTCTGATTTCACTCCAGAAAAATCTATAAGTAAAATAGGACTATCTTCTTCATTACTTTTTATTATAGAACTAACCTCTTTTTCTTTGTCTCTAAATTTATATAAAGGAACCATGTCAGATTTATATGTAATATCATTAACTATATCTGCACTAGATATATCTTCTAATCCACTAGACTTTATGTAGTAATTTTTTACATTTTCTAAAATATCATTAGCTTCTTGTTCATTTATAGCTAAAGCTATTTCTACGCCATCTGACTCTATAAGAATACCTTCTGCATCTCCATCTATATTTTCTAATATTATATCTTTTGTTTGTTCTAAGGTAGATGTATCTTTTTCGCTTTCGTAATTACCAATCAAAGTAAAATTTTCTTCAATTTCTATTCTTTCAAATTTTTCTCCTAAAGTTTCTAAAACCTCATCCAAAGCTTTCGTATATTCATCTTTACTACTAACATAACATATTACATTTCCATTTTTAGATATAGAAAAGGAAATAGGTTTATGTAAACGATAACTTATTACAGAAACTGCAACCAGAACTCCTAAAGAAAATGCTAGTATTTCGAATTTGTGTTTCAAAAGTCTTTTCAAAAAAATCACTCTCCTAAAAAACATTACATATATTAATATACATTATAATATATAATATATCAAATAAAATATATGCCTTTATAGGTAATTTTATGTTTTCATTGTTATGATTTTTTTATTTTGTTATAATGATTACACAAAGAAAATTTAAAAGGAAGTTAAAATATGACTACATACAATTTCAAGAATTTCACTCAAGATTTCACTCTTATTAACAATATTTTTATAGATAAATATATGCCAAAAGCTAGAGGAGAATATGTTAAAGTATATATTCTTGCTTTAAGATACTTATCTAATGGCGAAACTATGGTAACATCTCAAATAATTGCTAGTACTTTGCATCTTCTAGAAACAGATGTATTGAATGCATGGAATTATTTTTCTGAAGAAGGAGTAATAAAAATAAATAAAACAGACAATATGGGTAATTATGATATTGAATTTTTAGAATTAAAAGATGATGCTTCTCCTAAAAAAGATATAAATATTATAAGAGAATTATCAAAAGAACCAGTAAAAGAATTACTTTTAGATTTAGAACAAATATTAGGCCGTCCAATTCATTCAAAAGAAGTTAGTTTATATCTAGATTTTTTAAATGATTATGGATTTTCACCAGAATTAACAACTCTATTAGTAGAATACTGCGTATCTAAAGGTAAAAATGATTCTAGATATATAGAAAGAATAGCAATAGATTGGAAGGATAACCAAATAGACTCTTTAGAAAAAGCGCAGACTTATATTAAAAAACATGAAGATAAATGGATAAATATAAGAAAAATTTTGAAATATTTGGGTATAGTTGATCCTGAAGTTATGAAACCTCAAGAAGAAATGTTAACCAAATGGCTCTATACTTACAAATTTACATTAGATATGATTTATAAAGCCTCTGATATTTGTTTCCAAAATATAAATAAAGTAGAATTTAGATATATAGATACTATTTTGAAAAATTGGGATAAAACTAATATAAGAACTCTTAAAGATGTAGAAAATCAAAATAAAACACCTTATAAGAAAAATAATTATCAACCTAATGTCAACAAAAATAGTAAATTTAATAATTATACACAAAAAGAATACGATATGGATGATCTGGAGAAAAAACTATTAGGATGGGATACTGATGATTAAAAGTTATAGTTCTAAAATTTCTAAAAATTATAAAGCTTTAAGGAAAAATGAAGAAAGCAATTTAAAAGCAAGAAAAGATGAGATAAGCAAAAAAATACCCAAAATTGATATGATAGATAGAAAAATAGCTACGCTGTCTATAAATCTTTGTTTGAATTCATTAAAAGGAATAAGTAGTGAAGATAGTTTAACTGAGCTAAAAGATACAATAACAAATTTAAGAGCGGAAAAATATGAACTTTTAGTATCGAATAATTATCCTATGGACTATTTAGAACTTCATTATAATTGTGAGCTTTGCAAGGATACTGGCTATATAGGAAATAATAAATGTTCTTGCTACAAAAAACATGTAGTTAAACTATATTATGAAGATTCAAATCTTAAAGATATTTTAGATAAAAATAATTTTAATAAATTTAAATTGGACTTTTATTCTTCCACTAAAGGTATTGAAAAAGAAAGTCCAAGAAAAAATATGGAAAAAACTCTAGGCATATGTAAAGATTTTATAAGCCAATTTCACACTTCTAATGAAAACTTGTTTTTTTATGGTGACCCTGGAACAGGTAAAACTCTTTTATCTAGCTCCATAGGAAAAGCACTTCTAGATAGAGGTTATTTAGTTGTCTATAAAACAGCAGAAGATTTAATACAAGATCTAAGACAAATTCGATTTAATAATAATTATTATCTTCAAGACCTTTTAAATTACTCAGATCTTTTAATAATAGACGACTTAGGTACAGAAGAAACTAATGATTTCTCTGCGGCTGAATTGTTTAATTTATTAAATAAAAGAATAATGAGCGAAAAAAGTATGATTATATCTACTAATTTACAATTAAATGCTCTTAACAAGAATTATTCAGACAGGATAACATCTAGACTTATGGGTGATTTTACAATATGTAAATTTTACGGTGAAGACATAAGAATAAAGAAAAACTTAAATAGATTAAAATAAAAAAACTCCTATAAAAGGAGTTTTATTTTTATATAATTGGCGACCCGGAAGGGGATCGAACCCTCGACCTCCGGCGTGACAGGCCGGCACTCTAACCAGCTGAGCCACCGG
>JBGUER010000066.1:0-15878 GCA_041821285.1 Clostridiaceae bacterium | reverse complement strand
ATTATGAATGCTTTAAATGGGAAGAAAATTATATTAAAAAAAATCAGGAATCTTCCAATTGAAAATATTCCTAAGGATTGTGAAATGCCGTTTTTAATAAGATTATATATAAACTATTATAATTATGTTTGGAAGAAAAATGGAGAAGTATTTTCTGTTGAAGATTCTAAGAAAATACATAATATATATTGGAAGAAACACAAAACTACAATTAGAGTAGAACATTTCTCAAGTTTAGAACAAAATAGATTAGTAAAAAAAGCAAAACAAGCAAATGTGAGATTAACTAGCTATATTCTTACCGGATTTTGTGAATCAAAGGCTGGAAAGATTTCAACAGGTGTTGCTGTAGATGGAAGAATTGATCATAATCGCAATATGGGTAATCAGGCAACGGGTATTACAGTTAATTTTAAATATAACAAGAAACTTAGTTTTTCGCAAAATGCTAGATCTATTCAAAAAAAGATTGATAAAAAACTGAATTGTACATGGAAAAAATATTTTGTTTTGAATTTTATGGGATCATTAAGTGGTACGTTGATAGATTCTATTTATATGTATCTTTCTGGTATATGTAAAAATAAAATAGCAGAAAAACTTGCAAAAAGTTTAGGATATAGTGAAAATTTAAGGGATCTTAGTATAACAAATTTAACAAAATTAGATATTCCAAATAAATATGGACCTTACAGCATTAGAGATTTTTTATTTATACCGCCGATTATCTCTTACGGCAAAAGATTAATAGGAATCGCAACATTAGGAGATGAAATGTATATAACATATAATCTAATTGAGAATTTTGAAATTGATTTTGAAATAAATTATTTTGATAGTGTAATGGGGAGGTTGAAGGAATGAAAAAGATTGCAATAATAACTGGAGCTACAGGTGGATTAGGAAGAGAATTCATAAATTTAATTAAAAATGAAAATGTGGATCAAATATGGGCAATAGCAAGAAATAAAGTGAAATTAGAAAATCTTAAAAATCAAATTGGTGATAAGATTTTTGTTATTTGTAAGGACTTAACTAGAAAAGAAGATATTAATTCTATTAAATTATTATTATTGAATGAAAAACCTAATATAAAATATCTAATTAATAATGCTGGAGTAGGAAAGATGGGGGATTATAATGAGTTTAGCATGGAAGAAATTGAAAACACGCTAGCTATTAATTGTAATGCAGTTGCTTTGTTGTGTTCTATGTGTATTCCATACATGGAAAAAGAAAGTATAATTTTAAATATTTCATCTCAAGCATCTTTTCAGCCTGATCCGTATCTTAATTTGTATGCAGCTACAAAAGCTTTTGTGACTAGTTATTCTAGATCACTTAATAGAGAATTAAAGAAACTTGGAATCACGGTAACTGTGGTATGTCCTGGTTGGGTAAATACTGATCTTTTGATAAAAGAAAGAAATGGTAGAAAAATTAAATTTGTAGGTATTGTTGAACCACAACCTGTTGCACGGAAGGCACTTAAAGATGCTAAGAAAGGTAAAGATGTCTCTGTGTATGGAGCATATGTAAAAGTTATGCAGGTGTTTTCAAAACTCATTCCTCATAATATTGTAATGAATTTATGGATAAAAAGCATTGAAAAATATAATTAGATATTTATAATTTATTAAAGTCAGCAAACATTTAGTTTGTTGACTTTTTTAGGTGGAAATTAGTAAGAAATTAATCATTCATTAAACTACCTTGATAGTTATAATAAGTTAATGTATACTATTTTTAGGATTCTATATATTTTACAGCGCTAGAGATTTATAAGCAATTAAAAGAAAGTAAAGTTGAAGATATAAATATAAGATAGTTAATTTTACAATGGATGTAATGAATATTTGCAGTGATAATAAAAATATATAGTAGTTAGGGGAATCATATGGATATAAATAAGAAAATATTAAATATAAAAAAGAAATCACAATTAGTAAGTGATTTGGTTATCGTTTAAATATTACCAAAATGAAAAGAAAGTTATGGATAGCTAAGTTAATAAGCTCTAAAAAAATCAGAAACTATAATGGTTTTTGTTTTTTTTATTCCTTAAATTTGACTATTTACTATGCTCAATTGTATATAAGGTGAAAGGAGGAATGATTTTGGAGACTAATATGAGTATTGAATTATTTGAACAAAAATATCATTTGTATAAAAATCTTATTTTTCATATAGCGTTTACATATGTTAAAAATAAAGAGGATTGCGAAGATATAATACAGGAAGTTTTTATTAAGTATATGTGGAATAGACAAGAGTTTGAAGATGATGAACATGAAAAAAGGTGGTTAATTAAGGTTACGGTAAATCAATGCAAAAACTTTTTAAAATTATTCTGGAATAAGAATAAAGTTATTATGGAAGATTTTGAAAAATTAAATTTGAGTACAGAAAACCAAGATATTTTATTGGAGGTTATGTCTCTACCTAGAAAATATAAAATCGTTATTTATCTTCATTATTATGAGGGATACAAATGTAGAGAAATAGGAGAAATACTAGATCAAAAGGAATCAACTATAAAAATGCGATTGAAAAAAGGTAGGGAATTGCTTGGAATTCAAATTGAAAAGGGAAAAGAAGGAGGAGATATGGATGAGGAAAGAAGAATTAAATTATGCATATGAGAAGTTAACTACAACAGAGGATATGGATAAAGCTATTTTAAATGGTGTAATAAATGCAACACGTAGACCAAAGAAAAAGATTGTTTTAAAAACAAGATATATATTAGCGGCCACACTAGCAGTATGTATATGTAGTCTGCAACTATCACCTGTGAAAACATATGCTAAAGAAACTATAAAGTCTTTTAGTAATTATTTTGAAGGAGCAGATACAGAAGTAAAAATGATTGGTAAATATATTGAGATTAGTAAAAATGCTTGTAATCATGAAAAAAAATATTCAGAAATATCTGATATAGAAAAAGATTTAGGAATAAATATACTTAAATCAAGGACTGCATATAGAAAAGATAAGTATACAGTAGAATATACCCCATATGTATCGAAAAACGGCGAATTATATGGAGCGGTTATCTCAGATTCTTTTTATGAAGTAGGGGATTTGAAAAATGTAAAAGCAGTAACAAAAAAAAGATGTGATGATTGCAATAGTATTACTTATAAGAATGGAGAAGAGTATAAAAGCCCTATTTCCTGTGAGATTACTATACGTACAGACAAAGACAAAGAGGCAGATTATACTAACCATGAATTGGAATATGCAGGACTAAGTTGGAATTTAGATGATAATGAAATTAAAAGTATAAATGTTTATAATTGTGAAATACTAAATGTTAAAGTTTTATTACGTACATGCAAAACTGATGGAGATCAAGCATGGAATGATATAAGTGGAAATATTGAAAATATGACAATAGCAGAATTTATTTATGATGGAATTCAATATAGATATGCAGGTGATGTATCATATGATACTATGCAGGATTTTATAGATGGTTTAAGCTATTATTAGAGGATAAAATAAATTATTATTATATTAAACTTATGGAGCTTGGCAATATGCCAGGCTCTTTTTAGAAAGTAATAGAGTTGCAGAATTTTCAGTGGTATAATTACCCATATAAAATATTATATATATATATTTGTTAACAATAAATAATATTAGAAATTATATATAAATATGTATTTATTTTTTTGTTTTTGTAACGAATACATGATTATTCCGACTTATTAGTAAGGAGGTGAAAAGGTGAAGGATATAATTGATAAGTATTATAAACAGCATGGGAAAATAGTTTATTATTATTTATATAAGGTCACAGGTAATGGTGATTTAGCAGAAGAATTGACTCAAGAAACATTTTACCAAGCAATGAGGACAGTTGATAAATATAAAGGTGAATGCACGCCATCAGTTTGGCTTTGTCAGATAGCTAGGCACCTTTGGTATCAGTATTTAGAAAAAAATACAAAGATAAAGAAAGTATCATTTGAAGTAATAGAAAATGAAATTTCTGATGAAGGTAATAATGAATTTTGGAATCGGCAGGATAAAATTGAACTCTATAAGAAAATTCAGACACTAGACAAAGAAGTTAAAGAGACTATTTATTTAAGATTATCAGGAGATTTATCCTTCGCTGAGATAGGACAAATCATGGGTAAGTCGGAAAATTGGGCAAGAGTAACCTTTTTTAGAGGGAAACAGCAGTTAATGAAAGGAGAAAGAATATGAGTTTAAAATGTCACGTTGTTAAGGATTTACTTCCAAATTATATAGATAAATTAACATCAGAAGAAACTAATAAGGAAATAAGTAGTCATTTAGATAAATGCAGTGAGTGTAAAAAACAATATAATGAAATGACGGGACAGATACCAGAATTAGATTTAAAAATAAAAGATTCAAATATTCAAGAGGTAAATTATTTAAAGAAATATTCAAATCAAACGAAAAAAATAATAATAATATTAGGAATAATAATGTTAGTTTTTATTACTATTATTGTCTTATTTTTTATAAGCTGGGTAGAAAAAGATAAAACAACAAATATAGCAAAATATAATGAATATTTAGGGATTAACAGTAAATATGAAGATAAGAATTTAATATATAATGATATATTTCCAGATACTATTCCTAAATCAGCAGAAGTAGAGGATTTTTATTTTTATTATTATAATCCATGGGACCCTAATTATTTATCTTATTTAGTTTATACTTGCAGCGATGCTGATTATGAAAAAGAAAAAAATAGGCTTAAAGCACTTGATTCTGCAGAAGATTATCTTATTTATGGAGCTACAGAGTTTCCCTATCCTGTATGTGCAGTTTATGCTGATAGATATTTTGGATACATTTATGCTATGGCAGATAAAGAGCATAATAGACTTATCTATATTGAACTAACATTTTGTAACAATTTCACAGACATTAATTACCAAAAGATAGTAGATAAAGATTATCTTCCTATAGGCTTTGATGCGAAAAATGGAAATGCAACTCAAAAGGCATTTGTGAATGTGGGGAATATTGATTAGGAATATATATTGATAAAAGCCATTAAAGAGATAATAAAAAATTAAATGCACGCATAAGATTAAATAGATTATTATTATGAGAGGGTTTAATGAAAAGAGATAAAAGATTAATTATATCTATAATTATATTTATATTGTGCATAGTTTTGATTTTATTTGTAAATAAAAAGATAACAAAAAGTGCTTTTACGGAGGTATCTAATAATAGAACTATAATGATAGATCCAGGTCATGGTGGGGTAGATGGTGGCGCTGTATCTAAAACGGGTACTGTAGAAAAGGATGTAAATTTACAAATAAGTATGAAACTCAAAACTGCTCTTGAAAACTTAGGGTTTAAGGTAATACTCACTCGTGATGGAGATTATGGATTATATAAAGAAGGCCAAAGTATAAGAAGTAAAAAAATAGAGGATTTAAATAATAGAAGCAAATTAAAATCACAATCAAATTGTGCTATATTCATAAGTATCCATATGAATATATTCACTGAAACGAAATATTATGGAGCTCAAACTTGGTATTCAAACAATGAGGAAAGTCAAATAATAGCGCATATAATCCAAGAGGGACTTAAAACTGATTTAGATAACGAAAATAATAGGATAGAAAAACCTGCAAATAATCATTATAAATTGCTAAGAGGAGATAATATTCCATCTATTTTAGTTGAGTGTGGATTTTTATCCAATTACGAAGAAGAGCAAAAATTATTAAATGAAGAGTATCAAGATAAAATAGCAATATCCATAGCTAATTCAATAAATAAATATTATGAAAAAGATTAAGGTGGTTTATCCATCTTTTTTTATTACATATTTTGTGATATATTTAAATAGATTAAAATTTTAAATCTATATTTTCTAATTGGAGGGTAATATGAGATTAATTCAAGCAGGCATTATAACTGAAGCTGTTAAAAATTTATGTATTGAAGCAAACTATCATTTAACAGAGGATGTTAAAAATAAAATTAAAAAATCTAAAGAAGAAGAAACCTTTCCTATTGCAGAAGGAGTTTTAGGAAAGATAATAGAAAATTATAATATAGCAGATAAAGAAAATGTACCAGTGTGCCAAGATACAGGTATGGCATTAGTATTTATAGATATTGGTCAAGATGTACATATAGAAGGCGATTTAGAGCAGGCTATAAATCAAGGAGTTCGCCAAGGCTATGCTGAAGGATATTTAAGAAAATCGGTAGTAGGAGATCCTATAAGGCGAGTAAATACAAAGGATAATACACCAGCAGTTATTTATTATAATATAGTGCAGGGTGATAAAGTAAAGATAATAGTAGCGCCTAAAGGATTTGGTTCTGAAAATATGAGTAGAATAAAAATGCTTAAGCCTTCAGATGGAATAGAAGGTGTTAAAGATTTTATATTAGAAACTGTGGAAATTGCAGGTCCTAATCCATGTCCACCTATAGTTGTAGGTGTTGGAATAGGAGGAACTTTTGATAGGGCAGCATTTCTATCAAAAAAAGCTTTGATAAGAAATTTGGACATAAGAAATGAAGATATATTTTATAAGGATTTAGAATACGAAATGCTAGATAAGATAAATAAGCTTGGAATAGGACCTCAAGGGTTTGGTGGCAAAACTACAGCACTTGCTGTAAATATAGAAACTTATCCAACGCATATAGCAGGGCTTCCTGTAGCAGTAAACATAAATTGCCACGTAACACGTCATAAAGAAATTGTATTATAAATTACACTAGGAGGAACATATGGAGATAAAATTAGAGTTACCATTAACTGAAGATAAAGCTAAAAAACTAAATGCAGGAGATTCAGTATTGATCTCAGGATATATTTATACTGCAAGAGATGCAGCCCATAAAAGATTAATAGAATTATTAGACAAGGGGGAAGACCTTCCTATAGATGTAAAAGATGCAGTTATATATTATGTGGGACCATCACCTGCGAAAGAAGGTAGACCTATTGGCTCTGCAGGGCCTACTACAAGCTACAGGATGGATTCTTATACTCCAAGACTACTAGAGCTTGGACTTAAAGGAATGATAGGTAAGGGGCTTAGAAATAAAGAAGTAATAGATTCTATGATTAAGAATAATGCAGTTTATTTTGGTGCTATTGGAGGAGCAGCAGCTCTAATTGCAAAATCAGTTAAAACAGCAGAGATAATAGCTTATGAAGATTTAGGAAGTGAAGCTATTAGATTATTATATGTGGAAGATTTTCCAGCTACAGTGGTAATAGATTCATATGGTAATGATATTTATGAAACTGGAAAAGAAAAATATTTAAAATCAATATTAAAAGGAGAAAATTGTGAATAAATTTTTAGCAAATATAAATATATTTAAAAAATTAAATACTAAAACAAAATACATAATATATTCTTTAATAATAATATTAGCTATAGTTTTTTTATTTTATGTAGCTGAGGATAATAAAAAAAAGCAGGAAGAAATAAAAACAAAATATGAAACTCAAATTAAGACTAAGGAAGAAAAAAATCAAGCTATAGAAGATGAGAATAAAAAAATAGCAGAAGAAGAAAAAGAAAAACAAGATAAAATAGATGATTTATATTCCTATGGTTTAAATCAATATGAAAATGAAAATTTTTATGGTGCTATAGAAAAAGCAGATGAAATACTGGCTATAGATGATAAGAATTATGAAGCATATTCATTGAAGGGTATATCACAGTGCTACACTCAAAAATATAATGATGGGATGGTAAATATAGATAAAGCCCTAGAAATAAAAGAAGACTATGGATTTGGCTTATTTAATAAGGGATTAGCTTATGATTTAGTGGGTAAATATGAAGATGCATTAGTTTATTTTAATAAAAGTGCAGAGCAGGAAGACTATGGTTATTGTTATTATAAAATTGCTGAAATATTAAAAAGACAAGGAAAAGATGAAGAAGCTTTGGAAAAATTAAATCGAGCTATAGATTTAGATCCTTCATTAGATGACAAGGCTAAAAATAATATATTACTTAAAGAATAAAAAAACACTTAGATTTTAAGTGTTTTTTTCAAACTATTATCTAAATATATCGTATTAATAAGTAAGGACAAAAGGAGGATAGAATATTGGAAGATAAAAAATTAGTAGGGGAAGTTTTAAAAGGAAACTGTGATAGTTTTAGTATCATAGTAAATAAATATGAACTAAATATATTTAAATTTATTTATAATTTAACCCATGATAGAGAATCAGCTCAGGATATAACACAGGAGACATTTATTGCAGCTTATAATAAGCTGTATACCTATAATAATAAATATAAATTTTCTAATTGGTTGTATCAAATAGCGAAAAATAAAACTATAGATTATATTAGAAAATATAAAAGGGTTTATGAATCTAATATAGAGGATGAAAAAAATGTAATATCTAAATCTATGTCGCCAGAAGAATATACTCAATACAAAGAAACTAAAACAAAAATAGAAAAGTTTATAAAAGGTTTAAATAGTTTGGATAAAGAAATAATAATTCTAAAATATTCTCAAAATTTAACGTTTGAAGATATTTCTATAATATTAAAAATAAATCAATCAGCTGTTAAAAGAAGATTTTATAAATGTCGTGAAAAATATAAAGAATTAGCGGATATAGAAAAAGAGAGGTGTTATTAATGAAATGTAAGACCTTTAGGAATAAAATAAATAATTATTTTGAAAATGAAATGTCATATGACATGAAAAAAGCCTTTGAAGTTCACAAAAAAAATTGTGAATCCTGTATGAATATATATATTGATGAAAATAAGATAAATCAGGATTTTAAACTTTATTTTTCTATGGATAATCTAGAGTTTAAAAGTTCAAGAAGTGAAATATTAAATTCAATTGACAATAAAAAATACTCAAGTAGTATAACAAATAAAATGAAATATAATATGTTTAAATATAAATCAAAGTATTTAGGACTTGCAGCAACATTATTATTTCTAATTATATTAGGACCTAGAATAATAAATAATATTATGCCTAAAATGGGAAGTAGCATTAAATATTCTAAATCTTATGATATGGATAAAGCAGAAAGTGTAGTTGATGAGTCTTTAGAGGATACAGAAAATAATAATAATATAACTAAATCATATTATTTTAATAAAAGTATTTTAGGTAAAGATGAAATAGCAGAATTTAATAATCTTTATGAAGAAGGGGATTTTTCTACGGCTTTTGAAATTAGTCCAAATGGTGAATATAGTATGTGTGTAAATGGGAAGGGAAATGAATCTCAAGAAGAAGGATATGCAAGTATTATATTAATTGAAAATGAAGATAATTTATATTATAAATTAGAGTTTCCTATAGATGATGAGGTATATAAAGATATAACTCCTAAAAAATTAATATGGATAGATAATGAAAATGTGCTTATTATAATAGGATTTCCATATGGGACAGTAACTCAGGGTGGAGATGTATACAAATATAATATAAATGATGATTATGTTACTCCTTTTTATTTAACAGGTGATGACAAAAGAGAAGTAGAAGATATAGAATTACAGGGTGATATGCTTCATTTAACTATAAATAAATATATAGATGCTAATTATTTGGATTTTGAAAAAGAAGAATTGGATATAAGTATAAAATAAATTTTAGGGTTATGTTATCATAACCCTAAAATCTTTTGCATTTTGGTTTAGTTTTACCTTCTTTTATAAAGGTAAAAGTAGCATTAACTTCTCCTCCAAGTATTACAATAAAAGAACTAATATAAAGCCAAGAAAGTAATATAAATAGAGATGCTATTCCACCATAAACTGAGGAATAATTACCAAAATTATTCACATAAAATGAAAAAAGGTAAGAAGATAAAATCCAACCTAATGTAGAAAATAGGGAACCTATAATGACGGACTTCCATTTTATTTTTCTACTTGGTGTAGCTTTATAAATAAAAGCAAATATAAAAAATAAAGATATTATTAAAATGATATATGTACTTAAATTAGAGGTGAAGTTAAAAAAATTATCGTTTTTTAAATACTTAAGAGAAAATATTCTTAGTTGCTGAGTAAATATTTGAGCTAAAAACGAAAATAAAATAATGAAAATAATAGCTATAGTGCAAAATATGGATATTAATTGAACTTTAATAAAAGATCTCCGTTCTCTTTCATCATAGGCTCTGTTCAATCCTTTAATAACAGCTCTAAAACCTCTAGATGAAGTCCACAGTGTAATTAAAATAGATATAGATAATAAATTTATTTTAGAAGAATCTAATACATCTAAAACTGTATTTTCAACTAAATCAAAAGCTGAATTAGGTAAAATCTTTTGAAGAAATATTAAAACTTCATTGCTGTCTAGTGGAAGCATTCCTAAAATAGTCATTAAAAATATTAGAAATGGGAAAAAAGATACTAATAGTGCATAAGCTAGTTGAGAGCTTAGTGCAAAAATATCATCATCATTTATTCTAAAAAAAATGTCTTTGAAAAAACATGCTTTTTTATTATGCATATTATCACCCCTTTATAGTATATCAGTTTAATTTATAATTTATAATTAAATT
Organism: Clostridiaceae bacterium; assembly: GCA_041821285.1. Classification (GTDB taxonomy): domain Bacteria; phylum Bacillota; class Clostridia; order Clostridiales; family Clostridiaceae; genus JAJBWD01. The sequence continues at coordinate 5,317 of JBGUER010000066.1, read as the reverse complement.
TATGTAATTATATTTAGAGAATAGGAAAGAATAAACATATAGAATATGTTAAAATAACATTGACAATATATTCTAAAGAGATTATAATAAAAATATAAAAAAGATACCCGACAGGGGTATAGTGGAGGTAGATTAATATGAAAGAAATAATGGATAATAATTTTGAAGAAGAAGTTTTAAAATCAGATAAACCTGTAGTAGTAGATTTTTGGGCAACTTGGTGTGGACCTTGCAAAATGCTTGCACCAGTTATGGAAGGTTTAGATAGTGAATATGGGGATAAAGTTAAATTTGTAAAGATGGATGTGGACAAAAATCCAGCAACACCAGGTTCTTTTAAAATAGCATCAATTCCAACAGTTATGATATTTAATAATGGAAAGGCAGAACAAACTTTGGTTGGTTTTAGACCAAAAGAAGCTTTTGTTGAAGCTATAAAAAATTATATTTAATGAGGTGTTAAGTTGAGATATGATGTTGCTGTTGTAGGTAGCGGACCTTCAGGTTTAGCTGCAGCAATAAATGCTAAAATAAGAAATAAAACAGTTTTGATTTTTGGAAATGATGAATTAAGTTCAAAATTGACAAAAGCACCTAAAATAAATAATTATTTAGGGTTTTATGATATTTCAGGAAAAGAACTTAAAGATAATTTTAAAAATCATATAGAAAAAATGGGATTAGAAATAAAAAAAGAAAGAATAAATGCAGTTTATGCCATGGGAGAATATTTTGCTTTAATGGTGAATGATGTTATTTATGAAGCTAAAACAGTTATTATAGCATCAGGAATTGAATATAATAAACCAATAAAAGGTGAAGAAGAATTTTTAGGTAAAGGCGTTGGATATTGTGCTACTTGCGATGCCCCTTTGTATAAAGGTAAAACCGTAGCTATACTTGGTTATAATAAGGAAGCAGAAGAAGAAGCAGGTTTTGTAAGTGAACTTACAGATAAATTATATTATATTCCAATGTATAAGGGTGATGTTTCTTCAAATAGTAAAATGGAAGTAGTACGAGATAGACCTTTAGAAATATTAGGTGATACATCAGTAAATTCTCTTTTGCTAAAGGAAGCTAAATTAGAGGTAGATGGAGTATTTGTTTTAAAAGATAGTATTTCACCTTCTCAATTAGTTCCAGGTTTGTTAATAGAAGATAATCATATTAAAGTAAATAGAAAAATGGAAACTAGTATAAAGGGATGTTATGCTGCAGGTGATTGTACTGGTAAGCCATATCAATATATGAAATCTGTAGGTGAAGGTCAAGTAGCTGCATTAAATGCAGTATCTTATATAGATAATATGGCATAAAAAAGGAAGCGTAAGCTTCCTTTTTAATTTATTCTAAAAAATAAGTGGTTTCCTATTTTTAATATATCATCTTTTTTTGCATTATCCATCCAAGGGGATGTAGATATTTCAGGATTATAAAAAAACAAAGAATCCTTTGATGGGTCATACCCCCTTAAAGCATCATAAACTGCATTTATACTATCTGCATCAGGTTTGCAGGTTATTTCATTATCAATTATACAGGAAAATGCATTTTCTTCTTTAATAACTGATTCAACTGTCTTTGGGAAAGATTTACTTTCAACTCTGTTTAATATAACAGAGGCAACAGCTACCTTTCCTTCGTAGGGTTCTGATCTACTTTCTGCAGTTACAACTTGGGACATAAGGTAGATATCAGCATCAGTAATTATACTAGATCCAACATTAAAAACCTCCTTAGTTGTTTCTTTGTTTTCAAAAAGTTCTTTGTCTAATTCATATTTTGGGTTAGCGTAAGCTATATGTGGTAATAATAGTATTGTGAATATAGTTAAGTAAAAAAATAGGTTAATCATAAGTTTTTTCATTTTGCTCAACTCCTTTTAAATATTACAGGATATTTCCTAAGATAAATCTCTTAAGGTAAACCACTATAATTAGAACAAACTAAAAAACTTAGATTATGCCTATTGTTCCACAAAATCTTTTATTAATACATATATTTTATTTATTTTCAATATATTTTGATTTATAATTTTCTAGTGAAGTAGTAAATAAAGAATAATTTTTACTTACAAGTTCAAATTTATCATTAGAAGACATATATATATCATCTAAATCATCTGACTCTATAGGTTCATCTGTTGTCATACTTTCCTCTGTTTGAACTGCAAATTTTATGGATTGAAGATAAGATGAATATGAATCTATTAGAGAATCAAGTTTATTATAACAGTCGGAAGCTTCACTAGATGGTGGAGATAACTTTTCAAAATTTGTTTTAATACTTACAAATTCTTTTGAATTTTCGTTTATTTTTGAAACAACACCGTCAAAATCTTTAGAAGTTCTTGCATAATAAACTGTGGTATAAAAATCTTTTTTTGTATTTAAAAAGTTTTTTATTATTTCATTTATTGAATTTACAAATGCTATATTTTGGTCTAGTTTTATTTGGTTATCTTTATTTAGTCTAAAATTGTTTATAGCAAAATCATATGTTTGATCTGTAAAAGTAAGCATTTTATCTGGAAGTGATATTTCAAAGTTTAGGTTTGAAACTGATAAATATGATTCTATTGTAGAATCTTTATATCCCATTAAGTCTTCAGCAGACTTGTCAAGGTTTATTCCGTCAGGGTTATTTAAAATTAAGGAAATTTGTTTATAAATTAAAATATTTTTGTTTACTCCAGATATTAGATTCTTTTGCATTTCAGTATATTCACTTATATTAGCATAAGAAGATAAAGTATTTTTTATCTCTTTAAGGCTACTTATATTTTCATCAATAACAGGTATGAAAGTATCTACATTTTCATTGGTTAATTCATCTTCAAAATTAAGTTGATTTATTTGATTTATTTTGTCTATTTCAGTATTTATTGTATCTTCATAATCACCATAAGATTGTTTTATATTATAATTAAATGCAATGTAAAAGACTAAAACAGATAAAAGTATAATCATAGTAATAATAGATAAAGTCCAAAAAAGTTTTTTATGTTTAATTTTCATCTTAATCACCTCAAATTAGTTTGTATGTTCTTATTTTAACTGAGGGGATAGTATAATTCAACTATTGTTTTTTGTTATAATTATAAAAAAACTAATAATATATTTATTTAAGTATGTAATTTAGTGTATAATAAAGTATACTATGATTTTCCTAATGGGAGTGGATATTTTGGAAACCCTTACAATTATTTTAAACACAATAAAGAATATAAATATATTTTCTATTTTAGATATATTAGTAGTATCATATTTATTTTATAAAGGATATAACTTAATAAGACAAACTAGAGCAGAACAGCTTTTAAAAGGAATATTAATGGTTTTAATTATACTTCCTATAAGTGGTTTGCTAAGATTAAATATGTTGAATTGGATATTATCAAACACAATAACTATAGGTGTTTTATCCTTTGTAATTATATTTCAACCTGAAATAAGAAGGGTGCTTGAGCACCTTGGAAGAAGTGCTTTTAATGAAGTGCATATTTTAAGCGATGAAGAAGTGATGAAAAAAGTAATTAAAGAGATAACGAATGCTGCAAATAATTTATCTAAGACTAAAACTGGAGCGTTGATAGTTATAGAACAATTAACAGGACTTTCGGAAATAGTTACCACGGGAACTGCAATAGATGCCCAAGTAAGTGCTGCACTACTAGAAAACATATTTGTAGTAAATACTCCTTTGCATGATGGAGCTGTAATAATAAGAAATGATAGGATAGCGGCTGCTGGCTGTTTTCTTCCATTAACTACAAATGATAGTATAAGTAAAAGTCTTGGAACAAGACATAGAGCTGCACTTGGCATATCGGAAAATTCAGATGCTTTGGTAGTTTTAGTTTCAGAAGAAACGGGTATAATATCCCTTGCTGTAAATGGAAGTTTAACTAGAAATTATGATAAGGAAAAATTAAAAGATATATTAATGAGAATATTAATGAAAAGAAAAGAAAAGAAACTAACATTTGGAGAGCAGGTGAAATCATGGCTAAAAAACATGAAGCGTTAGTTAAAGTATGTTGTGTTGTTGCAGCCTTTTGTTTATGGCTATATATTTCAAATAAAGAAAACCCTTCAATGGAATATAAAATCAAAAATATTCCTGTAACTTTAATAAATGTAGATTCTATGCAGGATGTTAATTTGAGCCTGGTTCCAAATCAAGAGTTAACTGCAACAATAACGGTACAAGGAACAGCATCTAATGTATATAGCACGAAAAAAGAAGATTTTGCGCTTGTTGCTGATGTAAGTGAATATGCGCTTAAAAGTGGAAGTCTTAGAATGCAGTTAATAGTGAAGGACTCCCCTAATAACGTAACTATAATAAATCCTGAATCTTTATATGTTGATGTATATATGGAAAAATATATTGAAAAACAAGTTCCGGTTAGTATAAATCTTTTGTCAAAGTCACAGTCTGGATACGAAGATTTTAAGCCGTCGGCTAATCCAGATTCTGTTATAGTTTCTGGGCCAGAAAGCTACGTAAGTAAGGTAGATGGTGTTATAGCTGATGTTGAAATAAGTAATTATGATAAAGATTTTAGTAATACAGTACCTTTAAAACCAGTAGACAAGAATGGAAATGAATTAGATACATCAATAGTTAAGGTAAATCCTGGATATATAACGGTAGATATAGCAATAAATAAAATTCAGCAAAGTAATGTTGTAGTTAAAACAAAAGGGGAACTGGCAAATAATTTAAAAATGATAAGTATAACACCTGAAGAAGAGTCGTTAAATTATTATTCTAAAGCTTCAGATGATGTCATATTAACTAATATAGAAACAGAAGAGTTAGATTTATCTAGTATAACTGAAAGTATAGATGTGGAATTGAATTTAATAGTACCTGATAATATTATTATTGAAGGGGAAAAACAAACTGTAAAAGTAAAAGTAAAAGTAGATAAATTAACAAATAAAGAAATAGAATTACCTATAAAAGTTAAAAATGAAGATCAATATACTTCATATTCATTGGTAGATGCAAGAAAAAGCATTACTATATCAGGATATGAAAGTCAAATAAATAGTCTTGATGATTCTAGTTTAGAATTAGTTATGGATTTAGAAAATGTTGAAGGTGAAGGCGAAATAGAGGTTCCACTACAAGTTTTAAATCTTCCAGATGGTGTTTCTGTATTAGGAGAAGATGATTTAACTGGAATAATAAATCTAACAAAATAATAGGAGAACTAATATGTCAATTATAGTAAATAATATATCTTTAAATATAGAAGAGGACATTAATTTATTAAAATTAAAAGCTTCAAAAAAACTAAATA
>JBGUER010000065.1:0-15881 GCA_041821285.1 Clostridiaceae bacterium | reverse complement strand
TTTGGTCTACAAAAGCTTTTAAATCTTCAACATAACGAAGTGACAATAAAGAAGCTGGTACAAATATTCTTACCCCATTTAAATATCCGATTACTCCACCCTTTACAATTTCTTTAATAGTTAAGGCTACAGGAGTGCTGTTGTTGTATGCCATTTCAATATCATTTATTGATTTTATTTTGTCTGCTTCTTTTTTAGAAACCAAAACATTTCCTTCTCCATCATTCATAGATACTATAGAAACTAATATTTCATCTTCTGGTTTTAATATAGAAGATAAATCAAAGTCTACATCATCGCTTAAGTCTTTCTTTGATAAAAGTCCATCGGACATGTATCCAATATTTATAACAGCTTCATTTTCATTAACTGTTACAACCTTTCCTTTTATTATATCACCTGTATTTATTTTTTTTATGGACGAACCCATTTCTTCTAGAAGTTCATTCATAGAAGTTGTTTCATTATTTTCAGTCATATATAATCCTCCAAAATTTATTTATTATTTTTATTATAACAGATTTATGTGATTGTTCATAATTATTTAACAGCATTTGACGATTTATATTAAAAAATCACTTAACCAAAATTTGATTAAATGATTTTTAATATAAATTTTGGTTAATCTATTTGTTTTCTATAGAAGAATAATCCAGATAATATAACTATAAAACATATAAATAAATTAATACCTATACTAGGATTAGTTATTCCACCGTATAAGATAACTAAAGCACCGAGAGTTGCTAGTATTGGTCTACCAAAACGCTTCCATTTATTCAGGTCCTTAAAATTCTTCATATACCAAAAATATAATAAAATGTATAAACCATATACTAAAACTATAGGTATTTCATCTAAACCTATGTATTTTCCAAACCAGTTATTTAAACTACCAAACCAAATAATAAGATAGATAGCTGATAATGCGAATGCATATAAAGTTGAGTATGGTGGCATATCTGTTTTATGGTTAATTTTTGATAAAAGTTTTGGCATAGGTCCTTGATTTCTAACAGCTAGAGCAAAAGGCATACGAATACTTGAGAGTATTAATCCGTTAAGTGTTCCCAAACAGGATATAACTACAAAAGCTATTAAGATAGTTGCTGCCACGCTTCCAAATAGAGAATTAGAAGCGATACTTATTGCATTATTACCCTCAGAAACAATTTTGTCTGTGGTTAAAACACCAGCTACTCCTAAAAAATAAGTTATATAAACTACAAATATTATTATTGAACCTATAGTTAAAGCTTTAGGTAGATTTTTCTTTGAATCTTTAATTTCATTATTTATACTTATTGCTATTATCCATCCTTCATAGGCAAATGCAGTAGCTACAACTGCTGAGGCAAAAGACCCTGAGGAGCTTCCAATGGTTTTTGCAGCTTGGGAAAAGTTTTCAAACATTATTCCATTTGCAATTCCGGATATACTACCAACAATAGCGAGTAATAGTAAAGGAATAAGCTTAATTATAGTTGTTGTAACTTGAAATTTTCCAGCTAAAATTGGAGAAAAATAATTCATTAAATAAATTGAAATCATATATATTGCAGCTAAAATCCAAGTCATTGAAGAGTTATCAGGATTAGTATTACCAAAAAGAACTAAAGTATACATGGCAGCAACCCAGGCTAATATTGCTGAAAGAGGTGTATAGTAAAGTACACCATTAAACCACCCTGCTAAATAACCAAATTTTTTACCATAAGCTTCTTCGGAATAATCAACTATTCCATTTGATTTTTCAATTCTTTGAGCAAATTCTGCAAATACAAGTGCACCAAATATCATGGCAATGGCACCAACTACCCAGGCCAGCAGTGCTAGAGTTAAATTACCGTTTGTTAATGTTAAAACATCATCAGCTTTAAAAAATACCCCAGAACCAATGACAATTCCTATAACCATAGCTATGGAGGTCCATAAGCCGTACTTCTTTTTTAACGTTTTCATTTTTATCCCCTTTATCTATGTATTTATATTCATCTTTATTGTATTTTATAAGCTATATTTTATATTCTATATGATTTTATATAGACATACAATGAATTTATAAAAAATTAATTATATAAAAAAAATTTAATTATATAATTTTAATTTTTGTTTTATGTATAATATTTTACAAATAAGAAACTATAAGGCTTAGATACATTTATACTAATGTGTTAAATATATTAGAACATAAGGGGATACTATGGATAAATTCAAAAAAAATACTGAAAATGTTGAGAAATATTTAAATTCATACTGGGTAAAATCAACAGAAGAAACTAAATATCCTGCGATACAAAATGATTTGGATGTAGATGTAGTGGTAATAGGGGGTGGCATAGTTGGAATTACCTCAGCTTATCTTTTAAAAAAACAAGGTATGAAAGTTGCTATAATAGAATCTAGTAGAATTGTGCAAGGGGCAACAGGATTTACTACAGCTAAAATTACTTCTCAGCATCATTTAATTTATAATAAATTAGTAAATTCAATAGGCAAGGATAAAGCTAAACAGTATGCTTATGCTAATGAATCTTCTATAGGTTTTATTGAGAATATTATCAATGAACTTAATATAGATTGTGATTTTCAAAGGCTTCCTGCATATATGTATACAAGAGATGAAAAATATATTGAAGATATTGAAAAGGAAACAAAAGCCGCTTCAGAACTTGGAATAGATGCAAAGTTTGTAGAGAAATTACCTATTGATATTAATATAAAGGGTGCTGTTATTTTTGAAAATCAAGCTCAGTTTCACCCAAGAAAGTATTTGCTTAAGATAGCTAAAAAAATAATAGGTGATGGAAGCTATATATTTGAAAATTCACCAGTGGTAGAAGTTAAAAAAGGGAAAATTGCTCAGGTAGTTTGTAAAAATGGTAATAAGATTAAAGCACCTAATGTTATAATAGCTTCTCATTTTCCATGTTATGATGGCATGGGATTATATTTAACCAGACTTAGTGCACAAAGGTCTTATGTTATAGCTACTACTATAAATGGAATATTTCCAAATGCAATGTTTATAAATGCTGAGGAACCAGGACGTTCTTTAAGATTTCAAAATTATAATAAATCACAATTAATTTTAGTAGGAGGAGAAGGACATAAGGTTGCCCATGGAGAAAATTTCACCAAGCATTATGATTATTTGGAAAATTTCGCAGGATCTATTTTTTATGTTAAAGATATTTTATACAAATGGTCAACACAAGACTATAAAACAATAGATGATGTACCTTATGTTGGAGAAATAACTAGTTCATCAAAAAATATTTATGTTGCCACTGGTTTTGGAAAATGGGGGATGACAAATGGAACAGCAGCAGCAAGACTTTTATGTGATAAAATTATTGGCAAAGATAATTCATTTCAACAGGTATATAATCCATCAAGAACATTTACAACTACTGGGTACAAAAACCTCTTTAGTGAGAGTTTTGATGTGGCAAAAGAATATATAATAGGTAAAATAAAAGCTGGAGAAAATGATGTAGATATTAATTGTGGTGAAGGGAAAGTTGTGGAAATAGATGGGGATAAATATGGAGCTTATAAAGATGAAAATGGAAAGATACATATTGTTGATATTACCTGTACTCATGCTGGTTGTGAATTAAAATGGAATGATGCTGGGAAATCTTGGGACTGTGCATGTCATGGTTCTAGGTTTACTTATGATGGAGAAATATTAGAGGGGCCGGCAACACATAAATTAAAGCATTACAAAGAAGGGACAAATAAAATAGATTTAAATTTATAAATATTTTTTTGATTTTCCTGCATCTTTTGCATACATATCACATAGAGAATTTTCAAAGTGATTGGAATGGCCTTTTACCCATTGAAATTCAATGTATTTATTATTTGTAAGTTCATCGAATTGGATCCAATTTTCTTTGTTTTTGGCATCTTCTCCGTTTGCAGTTTTATAATTATTTAATTTCCAGCAGGGTAACCATTCGGTTAATCCTTTTCGTACATATTGGCTATCGGTAATTATTCTTATTTTTTCTATATTTTTAAGAATTCTTACTGCTTCAATAGCTGAAGTTAATTCAGCCTGACTACTGCCAAGTTTATTTATTTCACCGGTGTACAATTTATATTCACCTTGTAGGTTTTCTATTATAAAAGCATATCCACCATGGGTTTTATGTTCAAAATAACTAGCATCAGTATAAATTTTATATATGGGAGTTTTTTTATTATCTAATACATAACTGTCCATTTTGTTATATCTTTTGTCTAAAACTACTATTTTGTTTCTATCATTGAATGCTGCTACATCTTTACCATCTCTTAAAGAAAATATTAATTTAAAACCAATAAAATATGTATCATTTCGTTTGTTATGAAGTATTTTTCTAAGCTGATATTCATTGCATTTCAAATAGGTTGTAAGATTATTATTATCAAAAAAAGATAATTCTTTTTTTATAGGATTGAAGGTTATAATAGAGGATAGATATTCATTAGAAATTTTTATTTTATATGTAGTGTTATTAATTTTATCTATTATATTCATATTAAATACTAACATTTCCATAAATGAATATCCTCCAATTTATAATTTATTTTTTAGCTATCAAAGTTAATTTTATTTTCTATATAATTAGTTAGTAATAATTTAATTTCATCCATATCTTCATTATTAGGTAAAACTTTTAATGTTTTATTTATATAATCATGATTTTTTATTAGTTTAAAACTAATTTTAAAATTCAAATCAAAAATCCAAGTAAGAGTTAATAGCCTCATATCATATCTAGTCTTTATTAATTTAGAGTTTGAATTTCTTAAGTTTAGGATATCAGCTATTATTAATGGAGAGTAACTTTCATCTTTAGGAAGATTGTGTTCTAAAGCAGGGTTTAAATCAGAGTCTAGTTCTTTATAATAATCTGTTAAAACCATATATATATCTATTTTATCTGCATCTCGTATTAATTTAGAAAATAATATACACTGATTACTCTCATTTATTGGTAGTTTGTACATGTTGTGATATTTTATTGATTTTATTATTATATCTTTTTCTTCATCTTTTAATCTGTTAAGAATTTTTTTTGATTTTAATATATCAACTCCAAGTTCTGCATGGTTTTCTGAATCTTTATCACTAAAGGTTTTATATTTATTAAATTGATAAAATCTTCCTATATCATGAAAAAGAGCTATTGTTTCTGCTATGAGCATAGAGTTTTGGTCTAAATTTAAATCTTCTGTGATAATATTCATATTTTTTAATACTCTTAGAGTATGGTCTCTTTTTAGAATTATATTCTTTTGTATAGTTGTATCTTCTGAATAGAATTTTTCTACATAATTAAAGAAGAATGTTTTAAAATATGATAAATCATCTTGTTTCAATAAAATCACCTCGTTTTCATTATAGGGTAGGGTAGGATAAAATTCAAATTAAAGTAATTGTATTATTGAAATGTATTAGACAATAAATAAGATAAAGATATAATATACAGTATAGAGAATTTAAGTTGAGGTGATTTAATTGGAAAAATTAATTTTTTATCATATTTACCCTTTAGGGTTTTGTGATGCTCCAGAATATAATGATTATAATATAGAACCAGTGGAAAGGTTAAACAAAATAAAAATATGGTTAAATCATATAAAGTCTTTGGGAGTAGGTGCTATTTATTTTGGACCATTATTTGAATCATATTCTCATGGATATGATACAACTGATTATTTTAATATAGATAGAAGACTTGGAAACAATGAAAGTTTTATTGAACTCGTAAATTTACTTCATGAAAATGAGATAAAAATAGTTGTAGATGGAGTATTTAATCATGTTGGACGAGATTTTTTTGCATTTAAGGACCTTTTAATTAACAAACAAAAATCAAAATATTGTAATTGGTTTAAGTGGGTTAATTTTAATCAATCTAATAGTTATAACGACCCTTTTTCTTATGAAGGCTGGGAAGGGCATATTAATCTTGTTAAATTAAATACTGACAATGAAGAAGTGAAAAATTATATATATAATGTAATAAAATTTTGGAGAGAAACTTTTAAAATTGATGGAATAAGGCTTGATGCTGCAAATTCCATGGATATTAATTTCTTGAATAGTTTAGCTAATTTTTGTAAATCATTAAAAAGTGGAGATGATGAACTTTTTTTAATTGGAGAGGTTATTCATGGAGACTATAATAGATGGGCAAATAAAGATTGTTTAGATTCTGTAACAAATTATGAATGCTATAAAGGTCTTTATTCTAGTCATAATGAAAAAAATTATTTTGAAATAGCTTATTCATTAAATAGACAATTTGGTGATTATGCAATATATAAGAATATTCCTTTATACAATTTTGTGGACAATCATGATGTAAATAGAATAGCAAGTACTCTTAAAAACAAAAAAGATTTATTTAATATTTATACTATTTTATATACTATGCCAGGAGTTCCTTCTATATATTATGGAAGTGAATTTGGTCTAGAAGGAGTTAAGGAAAATAATTCAGATAAAAATTTAAGACCTAGTTTAGAATTAGATGAACTTTTAACTAAAGATGAAGGAAAAGAATTATTAGATTATATTAAAAAATTAGGTAAAATAATAAGAGAATCTAAAGCTTTAAAATATGGATATTATAAAGAAATTCTAGTTAAAAATAAGCAATTTGCCTTTACGAGAGTTTATCAAGATGAAGTTATAGTAGTAGCATTAAGCATAGAAGAATCTCCTGAAGTTATGGAGATAAATATACCATTATCAATATCAACAAAAGAAAATAAAAAACTTAAAAGTTTAGTAACTGGACAAGAATATATTATTGAAAATAACAAAATAAATGTTGGGGAGGTCACAAGAATATTTGAAATATTTGTATTGGTTTAGTTTATAAAATTCTTGTATAATAAATTCAGATAATCTAAAAATATAGAAGATGGTACAAGCAATTTTCACGTACCGTCCCCAGGGAGAATAAATATGATTGAAAAAATAAAAGAGTATTTAATTATAACAATAGGTTTTATTTTAGTTAGTGTAGCCGTCCAGTATTTTTACGTTCCTGCAGATATAACAGGGGGAGGGGTTACAGGTATAGCTATGATTATTAATTATCATTATCCTTTACTTGCTATGGGTATGCTTATGATGGTAATGAATGCATTTTTATTTGTTGTTGGATTTATATTTATAGGATCTAATTTTGGAGCTAAGACTATATATGCAAGTTTCGGATTATCAGGGTCTATGTGGTTTATTGAAAAAGTAATGAACCCTCATGGTCTTACAAATGATATTTTGCTATCGGCAATAATAGGAACTTTAATTTTAGGACTAGGTCTTGGAATAGTATTTTCTCAAAATGCTTCTACAGGAGGAACGGATATATTAGCTAAGATTTTAAATAAATTCTTCCATTTGGATATGGGTAAATCTATGCAAGCGGTAGATGTTTTGGTGGTTTTTGCTTCAGCTATAACTTTTGGAATATCTATAGCGCTATATTCATTTGTTTGCGTTTTGTTTAATGGGATTGTAATAGATAAGGTTATAGAGGGATTTTCTTCGGTAAAGTCAGTAGTTATTTTTTCTAAGAATAGTGAAGAAATAAGAAAATATATAATAAAAGAAATAGATAGGGGATGTACGATATTTGATGGAAGGGGAGGATATACTGGCGATAGTAATTCTATTGTCTATTCAGTTATGGATAGAACCCAACTTATCAAATTAAGATCATATATTAAGAAAAATCATCCAGATTCATTTATTATTGTAAGTGAAGCCCATGAAGTTTTAGGTCAAGGCTTTCAAAATATAGATTGATTTTATATTTTTACTGTACCGTCCCCAAGGTTATCTTACAAATTAGTAAGATAACCTTTGTTTTTGTAAGATTATAGATATGGAGAAGGACAGGGCAGATAGGTATAATAAAAACATAGAAAATATAAAATATTGTATATGAGGGAGAGAAATTTATGGATATATTAAAAGTAGAAAATTTAAGTAAGATATATGGCAAGGGTGAAAATAAGGTAGAGGCACTTAAAAATGTAGATTTTTCAGTTAATAAAGGTGAATTTGTAGCTATAGTTGGTGCATCGGGTTCTGGAAAGAGTACTCTACTTCATTTAATAGGGGGGCTTGACAAGCCAACTGACGGGAAGGTAATAATAGATGGGGAAAGTATTTATGATTACAAGGAGCAGAGATTAGCTATATTTAGGCGAAGAAAAATAGGATTTATATTTCAATTTTTTAATCTTATACCGGTTTTAAATGTAGAAGAGAATATTTCACTTCCTGCACTTTTAGATAATGATAAAGTAGATAAAGCTTATTTAGATGAAGTTATTAAGATTTTGGGTTTAGAAGATAGAAAAACCCATCTTCCATCAGAGTTATCTGGAGGACAGCAACAAAGAGTATCTATAGGAAGAGCACTTCTTAATAAACCATCTATTATTTTAGCAGATGAACCTACAGGAAATTTAGATAGCAAAACTTCCAAGGAAGTAATAGAGCTTTTAAAATACACTGCTAAGAAATTCAATCAGACCCTTATTCTTATTACTCATGATATAAATATTGCAGCTATGGCAGATAGAGTGGTTACTATAAGTGACGGCCAGATTGTAAGGGAGTAGGGATATGATTAATAATTATAAGAAGATAACAAACAAATATTTAAAAGCAAATAAAAAAAGAACTATACTTACAGTTGTTGGAATAGTTTTATCTGTTGCATTAATAGCAACTATAGGACTTTTCTTTAAAGGAATACAAGAAGCGGAAATAGATGCAGCTATAAGAGATAATGGATCTTTTCATTTAGGAATTTCAGCATTAGATCAAGATATTATTTCCAAAGTGAAAAATAATCCTTCTGTATTAAAAAGTGGTATTATTTCACAAGGGAAATTTATTGAATTTAGTGATAATCAAGGAGCTACAAAGATAATAGCATCAGGTGATGGACTAGAACTTCTTCCTTATAGAGCTACAGAAGGAAGATTACCAGAGGATAAGGATGAAGTGGCAATAGAAAGCTGGGTTTTAAAATATATTGACCCAAATACAAAACTAAATGATAAAATAAAAATAGAAAACAAGGAATATATCTTAGTTGGACTTTTAGAAAATTCAGTTGTAAATCAGGGTTCTAATTCTGGAATAATCCTTTTAAAGGATGATAATTTAGATTTAACGGATGCTACTTTATTGGTAGAAATAAAATCACGAGCAAACTTAAAAAAATCTTTAAAAGCTATTGAGAGCTTAGTTCCAAAAGATAAATATATTGAAAACTCACAATTATTAATGCTTCAAGGAGCAGGAGATGGGGATTATCTTAAGAGTATATATGTAATATTATTTATAATAATAGGCATAGTAGTTTTAGCTACTATAGCAGTTATATATAATTCTTTTCAAATAAGTGTAGTGGAGAGAATAAAACAATTCGGCTTACTTAGAGCTATAGGTGCTACACCAAAACAAATTAGAAAAATAGTTTTAAAGGAAGCTAGTATCCTTATTATGATAGGAGTTCCTATAGGACTTTTATGTGGAGTATTTGCGAATTTTTGTGTAAATATTGCATTTAAAATATTAATTGATGACTCTGGTGAAATAATTAAATTTGTAATATCTCCTGAGGTTCTAATAATAAGTGCTTTAGTAGCAACAATATCTATATATATTTCAGCCTATATTCCAGCGAAGCATGCAGGTAGCATATCACCTTTGGTTGCAATAAGCAGCAGGAATTCTATAACAAAGGAGAAAATTAGAAAAAATAAAAGTAGATTAATAAAAATACTATTTGGGTTTGAAGGAGATTTAGCCTCTAAAAATATAAAGAGGAATAGAAAAAGATATAGAGTAACTGTTTTTTCTATAACCATAAGCGTAGTGTTATTTATAACCTTTAAATCATTTACGGATATGAGTTTAAATATATCTTCTACTATAAATGAATCAAATAATATCCATTTTTCCGTTATTAATGCCACTAATAATACAGATACTGAATTTTTTATTAAGGATGATATTATAGATAATATAAAAAATATAAGTTCTGTTAAGGAAGTATATAAAAAATATAACCCTTCTTATTTTAAAGCAGTTATTAATAAAGAAAATGAAGTGTCAGAAGTTAAAAATATGGATTCAGTTTATAAAGATGTAGAATACCAAGGAAAATCCATGGATTTGTTATATGCATCTTTGGTAGCATATGATGAACCTTCTATGGAAATCGCAAAGAAATATTTAGATTCTGGCGATATAAATATAGAAAATATAAATAGTGAAGATGGAGTTATACTAATAAATAAAAATCAACTATATAATAATGAAACTGAGAATAGCTATATTG
Organism: Clostridiaceae bacterium; assembly: GCA_041821285.1. GTDB lineage: Bacteria > Bacillota > Clostridia > Clostridiales > Clostridiaceae > JAJBWD01. The sequence goes on along the minus strand of JBGUER010000065.1, from coordinate 5,505 downwards.
GACCTATTGCAAATATAAATGTTGGAGATGAAATAAATATTCAGCTAAGAAGTTTTGATAATATTGATGATGAAGGGAATTTAATTGATGGATTTGGGCAAGATGAAAAAAATCAAGTTAAAAAAGTTAAAGTTTTAGCTATTTTAAAAGATGAGCCTTTTAATTATAATGGATATTCCAATGGGTTAAAATTAATAACTACAAAAGAAGTTTTGGAAAATATAACAAATAATAAAATAAAAGCAAATGCTTTAAATATAAAAATAAATAATGTAGAAGATGAAAAGAAAACTTTAGATAAACTAGATGAAATAATAAAAAATGAGAATTCTTTAAAAATAATAAATCAAATAGATCAAAACAGAAAAAACAAATCAAGTACATTGATGGTTCAAATATTATTATATGGTTTTGTTATAGTAATATCACTTATAAGTACAGTGAATATAATCAATACACTAACTACTAATATTATTTTAAGAAGGCGGGAGTTTGCTACTTTAAAGGCCATAGGCTTAACCCAAAAGGGACTTAAAAAGATGATAGTTTTAGAAGGATTATTATATGGAATAGTAGGGTCTGTTATTGGTTCTATAATAGGAAGCGGGTTATCATATTTGTTATTTAGAAATATGTATAATATTCGAGAGATGGGTTGGAGTATTCCATGGGATGCTATATTAATTGCTGTATTGTTTTCACTTATTATCGGATATTTATCAGTTTTGTCTCCATTAGCTAGAGTGAAAAAAGATAATTTAATAGATACAATAAGAGAGGAGTAAATTTTAGGTGGGGGAACCCACCTCTTTTTTATAATTAGTGATAAAATTGTATTATATTTTTAATGTTTTATTTAAAGAGGTGTATTATGTATAAAATATTGTTAGTTGAAGATGACCAGCCGCTATCTATGGGAATAGAGTTTACATTAAAGGATGAAGGATATGAAGTCTATAAAGCTTCTACTTTAGAGGAAGGTAGAATGCTATTTAATTTAGAAGATGTTGATATTATTTTACTTGATATTAATTTACCAGATGGAAGTGGCTATGATTTGTGTAAATATATAAGGCTGAAAAGTCAAACTCCTATAATATTTTTAACTGCTTTAGATGAAGAAGTTAATATAATATTAGGTCTTGATATAGGGGGAGATGATTATATAACAAAACCCTTTAGAGTTCGCGAACTTTTATCTAGAATAAAGGCAATATTAAGGAGGAATTCTAGTAAATCGATAAATCAAAATGAAATGGACAATGACAATCAAATTAAATCTGGGGATTTGATCATAAACACATTAAATGCATCTGTTGAAAAAAGAGGGAAAAATATTATTTTAACTGCCCAAGAATATAAATTATTACTGATATTTGTAAATAAGCCTAAAGCTTTATTAAAAAGAGATGAGATATTAAGTGAGCTTATAAAAGGGGAAGAAATTTTCTTTGATGAGAATACTTTATCTGTTTATATAAAAAGGATTAGAGAAAAAATAGAGGATAATTATAAAGAACCTAAATATATAATAACTCAAAGGGGGATGGGGTATAAATGGAACATGGATATTTTAATAATCCAGAAATAAAAAAAAATTCTATTATTCTTTTTATTATAATTAGTATTTTTCTAATAATAAATCTAATTTTTATGAAATTCCAGTATGATAATTTAAAAGAGGATTATAGTGAAAGGTTAGGTGCTATAGCCTATAAGGTAATAGAAAAAGATCCTGAAATAAAAGATGATATAATACCTATTGTAACAAATAGTTTATCTAAAGAAGATAAACTAAAAGGAATAGAATTTATAAGTCAATATGGAGTAAATAAAGATTTAGAAAATCAAGTTTTTCCAAGTTTAAATAGGTTTATATATAAAAATAATTTATTCGTTTTTATTTCAATAGCGGTTTTATTTTTAATTTTATTTCTATGTAATTACATGAATTCATTATATTTTTATAAAAAGATAAGAGGATTAACTGTTGGAGCAGATAATGTTATTAAGGGAGAATATGATATAGCCATAGATGAAGATGTGGAAGGAGATTTTGCAAAACTTGCTGTTTCTTTTAATTCTATGAGAAATATTATAAGAAATAATATTTATGAATTAGAAAAAGAAAAAAACTTTTTAGTGGATTTATTATCTGATATATCTCATCAACTCAAAACTCCTTTATCTTCAATGATTGTTTATAATGACATAATGCTTTCAAAAGAACTTTCAAAACAGCAAAGTGAGACTTTTTTAATAAGCAATAAAAACCAATTACTTAGGATGGATTGGCTTATAAAAAGTTTATTAAAACTTGCAAGACTTGATGCAAAGGCTATAGAATTTAATAAAGTACATCAAAGTTTAAATGAAACGGTAAAAGAGTCTGTAGAAACTATGGAAGATAGAGCTAAAGATAATAAAATAAAAATAAGTTATCAGGAAATCTGTGAAGTAGATTTATATCATGATAGAAATTGGATGGAAGAAGCGTTAAATAATATAATAAAAAATTGTATTGAACATACTGAAAAAGGTGGAGAAATAGAAATAAAACTATACGAGAAACCAGCGTTTAAAAGGATATCAATAAAGGATAATGGTGAAGGAATAGAAGAAAAAGATTTAGCTAATATATTCAAAAGATTTTACAAGGCTAAAACCTTGAAAAAAACTAAAACTGAATCTATAGGAATTGGATTAGCGCTAACAAAATCAATAATAGAATCTCATGATGGAATAATAGAAGTGAAAAGTAAATTAGGTGAGGGAACTGAATTTAATATAACTTTATAAAAAGTCTATTCTATTGTATGATTGTTTTTCTTGCTATATAATTAATTATATGTAATTGTATTGAAAGAGAACGTTTGCGGAGGGATGCAAATGAAAAAAAAGATAATATATGCTAGTATTCTTGTAGTAGTTTTTTGTTTTATATTTATTAGTTTTACTAATGAAAAAAGTAGTATAGATATAAATAGTAAGAATATAGAAAAAGGTTTGGCAAAAATAACTCCAGATAGATTAGATGGTTTAAAAACTATTAAATTAAATGGAACGTGGAGATTTTATCCTAATAATTTGTTAACCCCTGAAATGATAGAAAATGATGTTGATAATAACTATGAAAGTATGTATGTAAATGTTCCATCCGATTGGAAGAAAGTATATAAATTAAAAAAAGGTTCAAATGGTGACGGTTATGGAACTTATTATATGGAAATCCAAGGACTTGAAGAATATAATAGAGAGTTAGCATTTAAATTAGAAAATATTTATACTTGTTATAAAATTTATGTTAATGGTCAGCTTGTTAGTGAGTCTGGAACTGTAGGAACTGATAGAGAGACATCTATAGCACAATATAAAAAAGGAATAGTACCTTTTTACAATAATGAAGAAAAAATAAAGGTAACAATACAAGTATCTAATTTTCAACACCGTTCAGGTGGAATATGGGACGCTATAGAATTTGGAAGTTTAGAAAATATAATGAAATATAGAGATTGGATAATGATAATAGAACTTTTTTTAATAGGAAGTTTTGTTTTTATGGGATTGTATCATATTTTTATATATCATTACCTAAAAGAATATAAAGCAGCTTTATTCTTAGGAATATTTTGTTTGATTTGTAGCGTAAGGCTAATAACTATGGGAGAAACTATTATATTTAAGATATTTCCATATATATCTTGGGAATCCAATCAAAAGATTGAATATGAAACTTATTATCTTGGTTTAGCTACATTGGTTATGTATGTATTTTATCTATTTCCTGGATATATGAAAAAATGGATTAAAAAGTTTTCTAATATAATAAGTATATGTTTTGCAGTTATAGTTATTTTTACACCTGCAAGAATATATAGCAATCTAAATATTATATTTCAAATAGTTACTTTGATAATATCAGTGTATTTATTTTATATATTTTGGAAAGCAGCAGCAGATAAAATGCAAGGTGCATTAATGGAAACAGTAGGTATAATAACTTTTATTATAATGGGACTTTTAGATATTTTATATTATAATGAAGTAATATATTTTGGTGGAGGAAGACTTTTTGCTATTGGATTGTTTGTATTTATATTCATTCAAAGTATTGTTTTATCTAAAATGTTCTCAGCTTCTTTTGTCAATAACAAAATATTAGCTACGGTTAATCATAATATGTATTTAAATATAAAAGAGTTAAATGAAAATCTGGAAATTAAAATTAAAGATAGAACAAAAGAATTAAATAATATGGTGGATAAGTTAAATATATATTCATCAACTGACCAGATGACTGGTGTTTTGAATCGTGCTACAGGGCTTATGATGCTAGAAAAAGAATTAACATTGTCAAAACAAAATAAAAATAAATTAAGTTTATGTTTTCTTGATATAAATGATTTAAAGAAGGTTAATGATTCATTAGGTCATAAAGATGGAGATGATTTAATAAAAACATCTAGCAAAATAATTGAAGAGACTATTAGAAAAACAGATATATTTTGTAGAATGGGTGGAGATGAATTTATGATTATATTTCCACAAACATCTAAGGAAGAAGCTAAAGCTATTATTGAAAGATCTAAAATTTTAATGAATCAGCAAAATGATAAAAAGGACAAGCCTTTTAATATAAGTATAAGTTTTGGTTTTTCTGAATACAGCAAAGAAATGGGAATGGATATAGATGATGAGAAACTTATTGAGATTGCAGATAAAGAGATGTATGAAAATAAGAAAAAGTATAAAAATATGTTTCAAAGCAAAGCTCACAAATTATAAAAAATTGTGAGCTTTGCGTTTATATTATGTGGATAGAATAGTAAAAAGAAGTAGAATTGTGGATAATATTGTACATAAACATGATGTTAACCACTTTTTATGTATTTTTTATTTATCAAATAAAAAAGATTTTATTACTCCAAAATATTCTCTAATTACACAATTAGGATAAAGATATTTAAATGTTGGTGAGGTTATGCCGTAGGCTTTAAAGCCGTTTCTTTTGGCTAAAAATTTAGATCTAAACATATGAAAATCACTAGTTATTATTAAAATTTTAAAAGATTCTTCACCAAGTATTTCTTTAGTAAATTTAAAATTTTCCATAGTGCTAGTAGATTTTTCTTCTTTTATTATTCTGTTTTTTTCTATCCCTTTATCTATAAGATAATTTTCCATAGCAGAAGCTTCTGATATTTCTTCTCCATATCCCATACCTCCAGATACGACTACTTCTAATGATTGATTTTCATTAAGAACTTCAATGGATTTATCCAATCTATATTTTAAAGTTTGAGATACTTCTTTTCCTTTTATTCCAGCGCCTAAAACAACAACATAGTCAACATTAGTTACATTGTCATCTTTTGAGCCTATTAGGATAAAGGATTCTATTATAATAAATGATACAATGAAAAGAAGAAAACATAGTTTAAAGAATCTTCTTAAAATAACATTAGAGATAATATAACTTCCATGAAGTTTTAGTTTTAAAATACC
>JBGUER010000064.1:0-16215 GCA_041821285.1 Clostridiaceae bacterium | reverse complement strand
GTAGCTAGAGCAAACAGTAAAGATGTTAAAATAGAAGAAGTTAAATATGATGGAAATATAAAATATGGAGATAAAATATTAAAACATAGACCTATAATAGTTGGGATGGGACCTGCAGGATTATTTGCAGGTCTTATCTTGGCTAAGAATGGTTACAAGCCTTTAATAATTGAACAAGGTGAACCTGTAGAAGACAGAGAAAAAACTGTTAATTATTTTTGGAAAACAGGAAAGCTAAATTTGAAATCTAATGTTCAATTTGGTGAAGGGGGAGCAGGTACTTTTTCAGATGGTAAATTAACTACTCGAATAAAAGATTCTAGATGTAATTATATTTTAGATGAGCTTGTAAAGTTTGGAGCACCTGCTGAAATAATATATTCTGGCAAACCACACATAGGGACAGATTTATTAAAAGGAATAGTTAAAAATATTAGAGAAGAAATAAAAGCATTAGGTGGAGAAGTTTTATTTAATACAAAACTAGTGGATATAAAAACAAATAATGGAAAAATAAAAAGTGTTATTACAGAAGATGATGAAATCCCTTGTAATAATTTAGTGTTAGCCATAGGGCATAGCTCTAGAGATACATATGAGATGCTTTTTAAAAATCAATTTTATATGGAGACAAAACCTTTTGCTATAGGCGTTAGAGCGGAACATCCTCAAAGTCTCATAGACATAAATCAATATGGAAAATATAGCAATCATAAAAGACTTAAATCTTCTGATTATAAACTAACGTATAGAAGTAGTTTGAATAGGTCTGTATATAGTTTTTGTATGTGTCCTGGAGGAAAAGTTGTAAATGCATCCTCAGAAGAAAATAGACTAGTAGTAAATGGAATGAGTAATTATAAAAGAAATCTTGAAAATGCAAATTCGGCTATAGTGGTATCTGTGGGAAAAGAGGATTTTGTTGGGAAGTCTCCTTTGGCGGGAATGGAGTTTCAAAGACATTATGAATCTTTAGCATATAAAGAAGGTGGAAGTAATTATAGTGTTCCGATACAATTATTGGGAGATTTTATTAAAGGTCAACCAACAAATGAATTAGGAAAAATAAATCCTTCAATAACATCATCTTATAAACTTGCAAATTTGAACAACTGTCTTCCAAGTTATGTTACGGATTCTTTGAAAGAAGCTTTCAAAGCTTTTAATAATAAAATAAAGGGATTCAGTAGAGAAGACGTTGTGCTGACTGGGATAGAGACTAGAACATCTGCTCCTTTAAGAATTTCAAGAAATGAAAATATGGAAAGTATAAGTGTAAAAGGTGTCTATCCAACAGGCGAAGGTGCAGGTTATGCAGGTGGAATTGTATCTGCTGCAGTAGATGGAATGAAGTGTGCAGAGAATATTATGCAAGAATATATTCCTTTAATTTAATTTTCAGAAAAATTGCAAATTGAAGTATATATCTGATATAATAAAATTATCAGATATATCATTGTAATTTAAGTGATATATCAATAAAATATCAACAAAATACCTTTATGCGAATAAAAACAAGGTATTATACATACAAAATAGTAAAGGTTTACAATTATGGTAAGGAGGTTCAATGTGATTAATAATTTTGATGAGATATTTGAAAGAACGAAAGTTTATAGAAGAAAAAAAGTGGCTGTTGCAGTAGCTGAGGATGAACCAGTTTTAGAAGCTATAAAAGGTGCTTTTGAGAAATCCATAGCCGATGCTATTTTAGTTGGAGATTCTGAAAAAATAAAATTAATACTAAATAAATTAGATATGGATGAAAAAGACTATGAAATAATAGATGTTAAAGATCCAAGAAAAGCGGCACTTAAGGCAGTTGAACTTGTATCTACTAAAAAGGCAGATATGGTAATGAAAGGTTTAATAGATACTAAAACTTTTTTAAGAGCAGTTTTAGATAAAAATATAGGACTTAGGACTGGAAAATTAATGTCTCACGTAGCAGTTTTTAAAACAGAAAAAATAGATAGACTTCTATTTATAACAGATGCTGCATTTAACATAGCACCAGATTTAAAAGCTAAAATAGATATTGTTAATAATAGTGTTTTGATGGCAAGAGCAGTAGGTATAGAAAAACCTAAAGTAGCTGCAATATGTGCAGTTGAAGTAGTAAATCCTGAGATGCAAGCTACAATAGATGCAGCTGTTTTAACTCAAATGAATAGAAGAGGTCAAATAAAAGGATGTATAATTGATGGACCACTCGGATTAGACAATGCTATATCTATAGAAGCTGCCAAGCATAAAAAAATATCTGGTGAGGTTCCAGGAAATGCAGATATATTTTTAATGCCAAACATCGAAACAGGAAATGTTATGTACAAGACTTTAACATATGCATCTAATAGTGAAAATGGTGGGATAGTTTTAGGAACTTGCGCACCTGTAATATTAACTTCAAGAGCAGATAGCTTTAAATCTAAACTAAATTCTATAGCGTTAGCTGCGTTAGTTTCAGAGGAGATAAATAAGGGAGGATTATAATGGGTTATATATTATTAATAATAAATCCTGGTTCAACTTCAACTAAAATTGGCATATATGATGATGAAAAACAAATAAATGAAAAAACATTAAGACATTCGGCAGAAGAAATAGGAAGATATAAAACAATATATGATCAATTTCCATATAGAAAAAAGATTATAGAAGATTATTTAAAAGATATAAATTTTGATATAAATACTTTAGATGCAGTTATTGGAAGAGGCGGGCTACTAAAACCTATAGAGGGTGGTACTTATAAGATCAATGAAAAAATGATTAAAGATCTTAAAACAGGGGTATCAGGACAACATGCTTCAAATTTAGGTGGAATATTAGCTTATGAAATAGCAAATGGTATAGGTAAAGAAGCTTATATTGTAGATCCTGTGGTAGTAGATGAATTTTGTGATGTGGCAAGAATATCTGGTATTCCTGAGATAGAAAGAAAATCTATATTTCATGCATTAAATCAAAAGGCAGTAGCAAAGAGATATGCAAAGGAAAATGGAGTGAAATATGAATCTTTAAATCTTATTGTAGTTCATATGGGTGGCGGAGTTTCTGTTGGTGCTCATAAAAATGGAAGAGTAATCGATGTGAACAATGCACTAGATGGAGAAGGACCATTTTCACCTGAAAGATCAGGAGGTCTACCAGTAGGTGATTTGATAAAAATGTGTTATAGCGGTAAATATACATTAAATGAAATGAAAAAGAAAATATCTGGGAAAGGTGGAACAGTAGCCTATCTTAATAATAATGATTTTAGAGATGTTAGACAAAAAATTGAAAATGGAGATAAGAAAGCAGATTTAATATATGAAGCTTTTATATATCAAGTTGTTAAAGAAATTGGTAAAAATGCTGCAATTTTAAAAGGACAAGTAGATGCAATAATATTAACAGGTGGTATAGCTTATAACGAATATACAACTACTAAAATAAAAGAGATGGTATCTTTTATTTCAAAGGTTATAGTATATCCTGGAGAAGATGAGCTTTTAGCTTTAGCTCAAGGAGGACTTAGTGTTTTAAATAAAGAAGAAGACGCAAAAGTATATTAAGTTTTGCGAAAAGGAGGATTTATGAGACTCAATATATTTACAGGTCATTTTGGCAGTGGAAAAACAGAGATAGCTATAAATTATGCTATAGAATTAGCGAAATGTGGCAAGAAAGTGGCTCTAGTTGATTTAGATATAGTAAATCCATATTTTTGTAGTAAAGAAAAAGCTGAGATGCTGGAAACTTTAGGTATTAGAGTGATAGCGTCAAATAAACATTATTCAAATGCAGAGCTTGCAGTGGTTCCACCTGAGGTATTTGCAGTGTTTAATGATAAAACTTATGACAAGGTAGTATTTGATATTGGTGGAGATGAACAAGGAGCAATAGTTTTAGGACAGTATAATAGATATTTTAAAGAAGAACCTTATGAAATGTATTTTGTAATAAATAATAATAGACCATTAACCTCAAATAATGAAGAAACTAAGGAATTTATAGAAAGTATTGAAAGGACATCAAGACTAAAAGTAACTAGTTTAATATCAAACACTAATATGTCTTATGAAACTAAAGTAGAGGACATAATAAATGGAGATAGAGAAACAGATATTTTATCGAAGCAACTTAATTTACCATATAAATACACATGTTTTAAAAAAGAATTTTTAGATAGAGTTAAAAATGATATAAAGGGTGAGCCGTTTTGTATAGATATATACATGAAGCCACCGTTTAGATAAAAATCAATTATTAGCTTTTAAGGAGGGGTTAAAATGCCAAGAACAACCTTTAATGAAGACAGATGTAAAGGCTGCGGGAATTGTATCGTAGTATGTCCGAAAAAAATAATAAGTTTTTCAGAAAAGCTAAATGTAAAAGGATATCATCCTGCAACAATAACAGAGGATAAGATGAAAGAATGTATAGGATGTGCATCCTGTGCTAAAATGTGTCCTGACTGTGTAATAACGGTAGAAAAATAAAGGAGGTTTATTATGGAAGAGAAAGTTCTCATGAAAGGAAATGAGGCTATAGGAGAAGCTGCTATAAGAGCAAATTGTAAGTGCTTTTTTGGATATCCTATAACACCACAGACAGAAGTAGCAGCGTATATGGCAAGAAAAATGCCTAAAATAGGAAGAGTTTTTTTACAAGCTGAAAGTGAAGTAGCAGCTATAAACATGGTTTATGGAGCTGCAGGTACAGGCGTTAGGTCTATGACATCTTCAAGTTCACCTGGAATAAGTTTAAAATCAGAAGGAATATCTTATATAGCAGGAGCAGAGCTTCCTTGCGTAATAGTAAATATAGTACGTGGTGGTCCTGGTCTTGGAAGTATTCAACCAGCTCAATCTGATTATTTCCAAGCAACAAAAGCTAGCGGACATGGAGATTTTTCAATGCCAGTTTTTGCACCAGCTTCTATTCAAGAAATGGTAGATTTGATTCAAGATGCATTTGACGTAGCAGATATGTATAGAACTCCTTGTATGATTATGGGAGATGGAATGCTTGGACAAATGATGGAGCCTGTTAAATTTGAAGATAGACCAGCAAAAGAATTACCTGAAAAAACTTGGGCTGCAAATGGATTAATGGGAAGAAAAAAACACAATGTTATAAATTCACTTTTCTTAAAACCAGAAGAACTTGAGATGCATAATGAGAAACTTCAAAAAAAATATAGAGAAATAGAAAAAAATGAAGTAAGATATGAAATGTTTAATTTAGAAGAAGAATGCGATTTAATTATAGTAGCTTATGGGACAACATCTAGAATATGCAAGAATGTAGTTAAAATGGCTGAAGAGGAAGGAATAAAATTAGGACTTATAAGACCTATAACTTTATGGCCATATCCAAAAGAAGCATTTGATATAACTTGTGATAAAACAAAACATGGTTATTTGTCTGTAGAAATGAGTTGTGGACAGATGGTTGAAGATGTTAAATTATCAGTTAATGGAAGAAATCCCGTAGAATTTTATGGAAGATCTGGTGGAATGATACCGGAACCAATAGATGTATTAAATAAAGTTAAAGAGATTATAGGGGGTGTAAAATAATGGCTATAGTATTTGATAGACCAAAAGCACTTCTAGATGTACCTACACATTATTGTCCTGGTTGTACGCATGGAGTAATTCATAGATTGGTTGCAGAGGTTATAGATGAGCTTGATATTTTAGACAAAACTATAGGAGTAGCACCAGTTGGATGTTCAGTTTTATGTTATGACTATTTTGCTTGTGATATGTCTGAAGCGGCTCATGGAAGAGCACCAGCAGTTGCAACAGGAATAAAAAGATCAAACCCTGACAAAATAGTATTTACTTATCAAGGCGATGGAGATTTAGCAGCTATAGGAACAGCAGAAATAGTCCATGCAGCTACAAGAGGAGAAAATATAACAACTATATTTGTTAACAACTGTATTTATGGAATGACAGGAGGCCAAATGGCTCCAACGACTCTTCCAGGACAGGTAACAGAAACAACTCCTTATGGTAGAGATACAAAACTTGCAGGATTCCCAATAAGAGTTTCTGAAATGTTAGCTACATTAGATGGATCTTGTTATATAGAAAGAGTATCTGTAGATACAGTTCCAAATTTAAATAAAGCTAAGAAAGCTATTAAAAAAGCGTTTGAAGCTCAAATAGCAGGAAAAGGATTTTCGATTGTAGAGGTATTGTCCATATGTCCAACAAACTGGGGATTATCGCCTCAAGAAGCATTTGTTTGGCTTAGAGAAAATATGATTCCTTATTATCAGCTTGGTGTAAAAAAAGACACCACTAAGGAGGCGTAGGATATGAAATCACAAGAAATAGTATTTGCGGGATTTGGTGGACAAGGAATATTATCTATGGGTAAGTTCCTAGCCTATGCTGGAATGGAAGAAAATTTAAATGTATCTTGGCTTCCATCATATGGACCAGAAATGAGAGGAGGAACTGCAAACTGTTCAGTTATAGTAACAGAAGAACAAATAGGTTCCCCTATAGTTACAAAAGCATCTTCTGTTGTAGTTATGAATAGACCATCTTTAGATAAATTTGAAGAAACAATAAAAAAAGGTGGATTATTAGTAATAGATAGTGATTTAGTAAACAGAGATCCAGTTCGAGCTGATATAGAAGTTATAAAAATTCCAGCTCAAACTATAGCTGAAGAAATAGGAAGTAAAAAAATAGCCAATATGGTTTTACTTGGAGCTTTGGTTGAGAAAACAGGAATAGTTAAGATGGAAAGCTTAATAGAAGCGTTAAGAAGCCACGGAAAAGAAAAGTTCTTTGAAGTTAATAAAAAAGCTTTATCAGAAGGAGCTAACTACGCTAAAAGATAAAAAAATACTAAAAGTGACTAAATTTAGTCACTTTTTTTATGTGCAAAAATACTTCATTTCCATATTATGAAAAATATTAGTTACTTTATTTAGATTTTTTGATATAATAATATTGTGTTTTGTGCATAAAAAAGAACACCCGGAGGTAATATATGAATAGAATGTTTGGAACAGATGGAGTGCGGGGTATTGCTAATGAAGAATTAACTGCTGATTTAGCATATAAGCTTGGAAGAGCTGGAGCTTATGTTTTAACTCATGGTACCCATAAACCTAAAATATTAGTTGGAATGGATACTAGAATATCTAAAGATATGCTTGAAAGTGCCTTAGTTTCTGGGATATTATCAGTAGGAGCAGAAGCAATATGTATTGGTGTTGTTCCAACACCTGCAGTAGCGTATCTTACAAGAGAATATAATGCAGATGCAGGAATTGTAATATCAGCATCGCATAATCCTGTTGAATATAATGGAATAAAGTTTTTTAATTCAAAAGGATATAAATTAAAAGATGAATTAGAAGATAGGATACAAAGGGTAATAGAAAATGATTTTGATGGGGTTCCTTCGCCTACTGGAAAAAATTTAGGAAGAAAAATAGTAGAAGATAATGCAGTTGAGGATTATATTGAATTTGCAAAGTCTACTGTAGATATAGATTTAAAAGGATTAAAGGTTGCACTAGATTGTGCAAATGGAGCAGCCTACAAGACTTCTGTTGAAACTTTCAGAGCACTTGGAGCAGAAGTATTAGTTATAAATAATGACCCTGATGGTGTTAATATAAATGCAAAATGTGGGTCTACTCATCCTGAGGAACTTATGGATTATGTAGTTAGAAAAGAGTGTGATTTAGGGTTTGCTTTTGATGGAGATGCAGATAGGTGTTTAGCGGTAGATGAAAAAGGTAATCTTATAGATGGTGATTTTATCATGGCTATATGTGCTAAATATTTAAAAGAACAGGGAAGGCTTGTAGATAATAAATTAGTTGTAACTGTTATGAGTAATATGGGGCTTGAAATAGCTTTGAAAAAAGAAGGAATATCTGAGGTTAAAACTAAGGTTGGAGACAGATATGTTTTAGAAGAAATGGTTGAACAAGGATATATTTTAGGGGGAGAGCAATCAGGGCATGTTATTTTCTTGGATTATAATACTACAGGAGATGGCTTAGTTTCAGCACTTCAAACAGCTTTAATAGTAAAAAAAGCAGGAAAAACTTTATCTGATTTAGCTTCTATGATGAAACAATTACCTCAAGTTCTTGTTAATGTTGTTGTTGCAAATGATAAGAAGGAAATATATAAAACAGATATAGATATAATAAAAGCTATAGAAAATATGGAAGATAAATTACAAGGAAGAGGAAGAGTTTTAATAAGATTATCTGGAACAGAACCTCTTTTAAGAATAATGCTTGAGGGTGAAGACCAAAAGGAAATAGATGAAATGGCTAATTCTTTAGCTGATTTAATAAAAAGAAAAGCAAGTTTATAAAATTATTGAAAAGAGGGATAATATGTCAGTAAAAAAAGCTATAATTCCAGCAGCAGGTCTAGGAACAAGATTTTTACCAGCTACAAAAGCACAACCTAAGGAAATGCTACCTATAGTTGACAAACCAACCATCCAATACATAATAGAGGAAGCGGTAGCCTCTGGTATAGAAGAGATCCTAATAATAACAGGAAGAAATAAAAGAGCAATAGAGGATCATTTTGATAAATCTGTAGAATTAGAATTAGAACTTGAGCAACATGGTAAAACGGAACTTTTAAAATTAGTTAAAGAAATTAGTAATATGGTAAATATTCATTTTATAAGACAGAAGGAACCTAGAGGGTTAGGTCATGCTATATATTGCGCTAGGGCATTTGTTGGAAATGAACCTTTTGCAGTTATGCTAGGTGATGATGTAGTTGATAGTAAAATTCCTTGTTTAAAACAGCTTATTAGTTGTTATGATGAATATAAAACTACTATTTTAGGGGTTCAAGAAGTTCCAAAATCAGAAGTTGATAAATATGGAATAGTTAAAGGATTATTTGTAGAAGATAGAGTTAACAAAGTTAAAGATTTAATTGAAAAACCAAAGGTTGAGGAAGCACCTTCAAATATTGCTATACTTGGAAGATATATAATAACACCATCTATATTCCCTATATTAGAAAATACAAAACCAGGAAAAGGTGGAGAAATTCAATTAACAGATGCACTAAAGACTTTGATGAGCCAAGAGGCTATGTATTCGTACAGTTTTGATGGAAGAAGATATGATGTAGGAGATAAAATGGGGTTCCTTCAAGCTACGGTAGAATTTGCTTTAAAAAGAGAAGAACTTCAAAAACCTTTTATGGAATATCTTTTAACAATAAAAGATAATCCTGTATTTAAAGAGTTATATAATGAAATATCTGTTGATATGAATGTGAAACATATAATAGAAGATAAATAAATCAAGGCGCTAGAGTATATCTAGCGTTTTTTTTATAGGGTAAATCTATATATGGGGGGCTTGTACTATAAGGGGTGGAATATGTGTTTTCATCACCATGTGGTGCTGTTCTGAAATTTGTACCTTTTGAACTTAAGGAAACATTTAATGAAAATATTTTCAAAGATGTATTTTTATGGACGAGTTGCATGATTGACAGAAATATAATATAATGAACTATAATGCTTAATTATTTTAAAGGAGGAGAAGGATAAATATAAAGCGCCAGGACTTAAGTAAGCATTGTAACTTAAGTTGACGAGGATGGGGAGTATCGAGATCTTCGGCGGGTGCCCCACGGTATCGCACTACCGTTAACGGTTGATAAAACTAGAAAGTGATTTTTAGAACAATATCAATCTGGTGTTAAAACCTAATAGAATTTAAAAGGCTTGTGATCCAGGTTTTTTAAAGTTGTCAAAAAATAAATCTTAAAAGGGAGATTATTATGTGCGGAATAGTTGGTTATATTGGAAAAAAACAGGCTTCTAAATTTCTTATAGAGGGGCTTTCAAAGCTTGAGTATAGAGGATATGATTCAGCAGGAGTTTCTATATTAAGCAATGAAAATATAATAACTACAAAATGTAAGGGACGATTGTGTAATTTAGAAGAAAGACTTAAATTAGGACCTATAAATGGAAGTGTTGGAATAGGTCATACTAGATGGGCAACTCATGGTGAACCATCAGATAGAAATTCACATCCCCATACTAATAAAAAAAATACAATAAGTGTAGTCCATAATGGAATTATAGAAAATTATTTAAGTTTAAGGGAAATGCTTCAAGAAAAAGGATATGAATTTTGTTCTGAAACAGATACAGAAGTTATACCAAATCTTATTGATTTTTATTATGAAGGAGATCTTTTAGAAGCAGTTATGAAAGCTGTATCTAAGATGGAAGGAAGCTATGCAATAGGAGTTATATCTGATAAAGAAAGGGACAAATTAGTAGCAGTTAGAAAGGATAGTCCACTTATAGTAGGACTTGGAATAGAAGAAAACTATATAGCTTCAGATATACCAGCAGTTTTAAATTATACAAGAGATGTTTATTTATTAGATGATAATGAATTCGTAGTTTTAAAGAAAGATTCTGTTGAATTATTTAATGAATTTGGTGAAAAGATAGAAAAGGAAGTATTTCATGTAACATGGAATGCAGATGCAGCTGAAAAAGATGGATATGAGCATTTTATGCTTAAGGAAATTCACGAACAACCAAAGGCTATAAAAGATACAATGACATCTAGAATAATAAAAGGTAAACCTATAGCAATAGATAATATTTCTTTAACAAAAGAAGACATAGAAAAATTTAAAAAAGTATATATAGTGGCGTGTGGTACCGCATACCATGCTGGAATAGTTGGAAAATATGTTATAGAAAAATTAGCTAGAATACCAGTAGAAGTAGATGTAGCTTCGGAATTTAGATATAGAGATCCATTAATAGATGAAAATACTTTAATGATAGTAGTAAGTCAATCAGGAGAGACTGCTGATACGCTTGCAGCACTTAGATTAGCTAAAAAAAGTAAATCAAGAGTTATTGCGATAACAAATGTAGTTGGAAGTTCGGTTTCAAGAGAAGCAGATGATGTATTTTACACATGGGCAGGACCTGAAATAGCTGTAGCATCTACAAAAGCCTATGTAACTCAGCTTATTGCATTTTATACTTTAGCCCTATATTTCTCAGAAAAATTAGAGGCTATTAGCAAAGAAGAAATTGAAAATATAAAGGATGAAATGTTAGCTCTTCCAGAAAAAGCACAACAAGTACTTGAGACAAAAGAAGTTGTTCAAAAATTTGCATCTAAGAACTATATGCATAAAGATATGTTCTTCTTAGGAAGAGGATTAGATTATGCAGTTGCAATGGAGGGATCGTTAAAACTTAAGGAAATATCATATATCCATTCAGATGCTTATCCAGGCGGGGAATTAAAGCATGGACCAATAGCATTAATAGAAGATGGTACAGTAGTTATTGTTTTAGCAACTCAAGAAGCGCTTTATGGTAAAATGGTAAGTAATATTAAAGAGATAACAACCAGGGGAGCAAAAGTAATAGCTTTTGCAGAGGAAGGTCATACTGAAATAGAAAAAGTAGTAGATTATGCAAGATATATTCCTAAAACTAACCCAATATTAACACCAGTTATTTCAGTTATTCCACTTCAACTTTTAGCCTATTATATATCAATCCAAAAGGGTTGTGATGTGGATAAACCAAGGAATTTAGCAAAATCAGTGACAGTAGAATAGAGGTGCAATATGAATATATCATTTTTTTTAACGCCTAAAAATGAGGTAGCTTATGAAAATATAAGCTCTAATATGAGGCAGGCAATGGAGAAAATAGAATATCACGGATATACAGCAATACCAATATTAGATGATAAAGGAAGGTATGTGGGAACACTCACAGATGGAGATTTATTAGCTAAATTGAAAAAAACAAAAAATTTAGATTTTAGCAACACTCATGAAGTTATGTTAAAAGAAATAGAGATGAGAACTACAAATAAAGCAGTCAGTATAGACGCAAATATAGAAGATTTAATGCTTATATCAATAAATCAAAACTTTGTTCCTGTGGTAGACGATAGTAAAATATTTATTGGAATAATAAAAAGAAGTGACATAATAACTTATTGCTATAAAAAATTATTTAAGCAAGAACATGAAACTAAATAAAAAATAGGAGCAAGCGTTTAATGGCTTGCTCTTTTTTGCAATATAGTTATTGTGGGGGGATAGATGGGGATAATAGATATTAGAGAATATTGTAATGAAAATTTTGAATATGTAAAGTATCATAATAATAAAGTTTATTATTGCAAAGGATGGGAGCTAGAAAATAAATGGATAATAGATTTTTATTTTTATGATATTAAAGAAAATATTGAACATAAAATAAATAAAATTAAAATTATTACATCTGATTTTTATAATAAAAAAATATATTTATATAAAAATAATATTATAATACCAATAATAAATGATAATGAAATAAAAATATTTAGAATAGATATGGATTTGAATATAATAGATGAAATATATAAATTTCAAATAGATGAAGAAATTTATAGTGGAATAGATTTTTTAGGGATGGATTATTTTATCTTATACATAGATGAATCTAATTTAGAAAATGAAAAGTTTGATGTGCAAAAGGATATACAAGGGGAATATATAAAAGCTATTTTGTATAATATAAAAGACTGTGGGAAATATGAAATATTAGATAAAAGAATAGTACTTGGGGTTCGAGATTATTTAGAATATTTTAATTATAAAGGGAAAGAATTTTTAGTATTTGAAGAAGCATATATGGAAGATTGGGAACAAGAAGAAGCGTATAATGAAAATTGCAATAAAGATAAATATCACAGAAATAGCTTTAGGGAAAGCATAAATGTTATTAGTTTAAATAAATTTGTGGATAAAATAAAAGAAAAAGCTACAAATTTACCATTTTATCAAATTCATAAAACAGAAATAGATGGGTGGACAAGATATTTTGGAATGGATGAAATTAATATATATTATAGAACTAAAAAGTTCAACACTGGTATAGAAACTATTTACGCTGTAAATAAAGAAACATTAGTAGAAGAAAAAATATGTGAAATAGATTTTAATAAGCTTGGTAATAATAAACTAAGATACCATGTAGAAAATAGGAAAATATATAGTGAACATAGTGATGAATTAAAAAAATATGTAAAGGGAATATACAATAGTAATTTAGACATAAATTTTGAAAAAAAATTAGGGAATTTTCATACAGTATTAGATGATGAATACCTACTTACTTATTATTGGGAAGAAGACTCGCAGGATAACTATTATGATTATATGGTGATAAAGAATTTAATAAATAATGAAGAGAAGCTTTATCAAGGATTAGCTTATATTAGTGGCGATTTAGTTATATTATGTAAATAAAAAAGAGAAATACAAAGCTAGGGAATAGATTTACTCCCTAGCCAATAGATAAGTGAATCTCCGGAGATTTTATTAAATCATTTTCGGTCTAACCCTGAATAATCGTCTCTAAAATCTTTGCCCATTGCAAATCACCTCTCTATACACATATTATGTGCAGTTTTAAATATAATATTCATTATTAAAAAAATTATAGATAAAGGTTCTGCAAGGTTAGAAAATATAAATTTATGGAGATGGTTTGATGAAAAATAAAATAGAAAACCAAAAGGCTATTTTAGAAATAATGATAAAAATGTATTGTAATAAAAAACATAAGACTAAAGAAGGATTATGTGAGGAATGTGGTGTACTTTTTGAATACGCAATAGAAAGGTTAGAAAATTGTAAATTTGGAGAGAATAAAACTAGTTGTGGTATGTGTAAGGTCCATTGTTATAAAGAAGACATGAGAGATGAGATAAGAAAGGTTATGAAGTTCTCAGGTCCTAGGATGATATTATATCATCCTAAAGCCTTAATAAAACATGGAATAGAATCTATTAAAGATAAATAAAGTTTAGCGGTCTAAATAGGAATTAATAGTTAAACCTGTTAAAACCAACAAACCACCTATTATTTTGCCAATAGATAATGAATTTGATATAAAATAATCAAGTACTATTCCTGCAAAAATTTGTCCTATAAATATAAGTAGCGTTAGATAAAAATTAGACATTTTTGGTGTTAAATAACTGCATAATGAAACAATCATAACACCTATAAGCCCACCTAAATAAGCATAAAATGGTATTGATTTTAAATTTACAAAAGAAAAATCAAAAAATTCTTTACTTATGAAAAAAAATATTATTGAAAAAAACAAACCAGTAGCATAATTTATAAAAGTACCTTGTAGGATACCTGTTTCTAGTGCTAAATTAGAATTTACTATCCTGTTCATTACAACTAGAGTCCCGGCAAGAATAGCAAGAATAATATAAATCATAAAAATAATCCCCCTTAATAGATTGTCATAATAAGTACACCAATAGTAATAAAGGCGATACCAATGAATTTCTTTTTCTTAAATTTAATTTTTTTCATTCCTAATAAGCCAAAATGGTCTATTACAATAGAGGTGATAGATTGTCCAAGTAATCCTAGAGCCAGAGTTAAAGATACTCCTAATTTTGGAAAGGTTAAATTATTAAATAAAACTGTGAAAACTCCTATGGCACCGGCACTATATAAATAAATAGGAATGGTTTTTTGAAATTTTAATTTAGACTTCTTTATTATAAGAATAAATGTTATAGAAACAAGTCCTATAAAGTGAATAATAACAATAGATGTATAGTTACCTAAAGAACTGGATAAAGATCCATTAAAAACAACCATAATAGCAATAAGTGCACCTATAAGTGCAGCAATAGAATTGTACATAAAATCTCCTCCTAAAAAGTAAAAAAACGACTAAACTTAAGGTATCATAAATTCATATAAAAGTAATATGACACATGTCATACTAAATTGAATTACTATTAAATTTAAATATTGCAGGGGTATGTTATGATTAAAATAAATGATAAAGAAAAGATAAATAAATACATAGAAAAATATGAGATCCTTGAATTCTTAAATAAAGACTTATCAGATTATATGGAACTTTTTCTTTTTAGAAGAGGAGAATATATATGTAAAAAAGGGGAAAATCTAAAATATCTATACTTTTTTGTTCAAGGGAAAAGCAAAGTTTTAGCTTCTCTCAGTAATGGGAAATTATTATTAATATGTTTTTATAATAAATTTGAATTAATAGGAGATCTTGAATTTGTTAATTGTAAAAATATTGATACTAGTATTAAAGTAATAGAGGATAGTTATTGCATTGCTATTCCAGTAAATGAAGCCAGACAATATTTACTTGCTAACAATAAATTTTTGAAATATATGTGTGGGTCTTTAGGAAAAAAATTAGAGAATTTATCTCAAAATAGTTCTATTAATTTATTATATCCTTTAAAAAATAGGCTTTGTAGTTATATTATAGCAACATCAATAATAAAAAAAACAGACCAAGGAAATATACAGATATTCAATGAAAATTTAACGGAAACTTCAGAGCTTTTAGGTGCTAGTTATAGACATCTACTTAGGACATTAAATAATTTAGTATCAGATGGAGCTATAGCTAAGGAAGAAAAATATTATAAAATAGTCAATGAAACGCTTCTGACTAAACTTGCATCAGATGTGTATAAATAAAATTATAAAAAAAGAGGTTAGATAATGAGTATTGAAAGTGTAAAAAAACAATTTGAGGAAGAAAATTTAGGATTGGAAATAATAGAATTTAGTGACAGTACTGCAACAGTAGAACTGGCAGCAAAAGCTTTAGGAGTAGAACCTGAAAGAATAGCAAAAACTATGGGACTTAAGCTAAAAGAAAAATACATACTTGTATTGTCTAAAGGTGATGCAAAAATTGATAATAGAAAATATAAAGATTATTTCAAAGAAAAAGCTAAAATGATGGGGTTTGACGAAGTAAAAGAAATTACAGGTCATCCTGTTGGAGGAGTTTGTCCTTTTGGTTTAAAAAATCCACTAGATATATATTTAGATCAGTCTTTAAAACAATTTGATATAGTGTACCCAGCTGGTGGTACGCCTAGTTCCGCAGTAAAAATCACAGTAGATAAATTGGAAGAAGTTACAGATGGAACATGGGTAGATGTATGTAAATTTCAATAAATAAGAAAATATAGAAGAAAAATTTGAAGGTAGCAGTAATAATAAAATAATAAAAGAATAAAAGATAATATTATAAAGTTAAATAAGAAAAAATTTGTAAAAATAAAAAAAACAAAACCAGGGAATAAAATCATTCCCTGGCTAATAGATAAGTGAAACTAACTCC
>JBGUER010000063.1:0-16228 GCA_041821285.1 Clostridiaceae bacterium | reverse complement strand
ACAGAAACACCTTCACCACCAGATGCGGTAACAAACACATCTGATTCACGTAGCAGATCATAGACTTCTTCGTGTGGAACAGCTCCCAGTAATTGTACATTTTTCTCCAATCCATATGTTTGAATTTGCTTTTTCATAACTTTCATTTCCTCTCCAGTGCCAGCTATCTTTAATATAGCCTCCTTGTTGACTTCATTGACGTATCTATTCATAGCCTCTATAAGTGTCCTTGCATTCTTAAATATTGTCAACCGCCCCGTATATAAAAAACTAGTAATCTTAAAATTACTACGTTCTGCAATCCTAGATTTTACAACTGCTTCGTCAAATCTATCCAAATTGATAGGGCTGCCTATAGAAATAAACTTTGCATTGGTTTTATATTTCATTTCTTTTGCATACTCTTTAACAGATTCTGGATTGGACACAACAAATATCAGGTCAGCAATCCTTAGCGCCTTATTAAGTAATGGACGCTGTATCAAAGACATCATTGAATAATCCGCCCTATGATTCAATCCATGCTGATGGTATACTAATTTTGTCTTTTTTCTATCAACCATCTTACAAAGTGCTACTAGACAACTTCCCGTATGAGCATAAACAACATCATAATCTTGCGGAAAGTTTTTCTTCTGCGATATAATAGAAAGTCCTCTCCAGTAATTTGGAATAACTTTCTTTTTAGTTTTAGCATTTCCCCAAATATGAATGGGATAAATTTTCTCATTTATAACAACCGTTTTATTGACTTTTCCATCAACAGTAATACCCCAGATATCAACATCGTAAATATTTACGAGATGATTAAGGATTGCAAGCTCATATTCAAGCATCCCTCCCATAGGCCAATCAAGATAATTTGTCAAGTCTACAAATGCCATCTTCTTTTTATTACTCATATTCTTCCTCCATCAGCTATTAACCGCTTCTTCCATGTATATTTTATACCTTTACTGAATAAATAAATTAATACAGCGCTAGCTATCATAATAACAATATATATCAGCAAGTGGATTATAGTTGCAGAATTCTTCAACCAATCCAACATCACAACATGTGACAAATACAATTCATACGAATATGCTCCAACAAACATAATCGACACTTTTAGTAATCTAATTTTTTCAAACAAACTCCTATTGAGAATTAACCATACACCAAGAATCAATGTTATCCCAATTTGCAAAGCTGTATCCACAATACCAAGTTCATGTAATTCCACATATGGTGTTTTCTTAAATACTACCAGAACAACTGCAACAATTAACAAAATCCAGCTCCCTAAATTATTTTTTAGGAGAGTGCAGCTCTTAAAAGTTTTATCCGGATATTTTCCAACTACCACTCCAAGAGGAAATGAAATAAACTGCCATACATACCCTCTCGAAAATCCTTCTAACCAAGTAATTAATAAAGATGCTACAACCATAAAAGCAATTAGAATCCCTATTTTTTTATATATTGGCGAACATAGATAAAAAACAATGTACCAATAAAACATCAGAACAAGGTACCAATAAGACCCCTGTGGTAATGACAACAATACAAAATATCTAGCAATAGTAGTTACTGAAAAAGTGGTATTAATAATTAAACTCCATATTAAAAATAGAACAACTGTGAACGCATATGGAAGATATACCTTAATTATCTTATTACTTAAGTAATTCTTCACCCCATTTTTTTTATAGGAACATGACAGTCCATAACCCGATAAAAACAGAAATAAAAAGACTCCAAGCGGACCCAATGGATTAATAATTCCTATATGAAAAGCTTGCCCAATATGTTCTATTATAACCATTATAATAGCAATTCCTTTCAGTAATTGTGTTTCACCTTTGGTTATCAAATCCATATATATTCCCCCTATATTCTTCTTTTATCTTGTCTTAAACTGTTTGTCACGTTTATCCATAACAATACTACCAGCAGGAATATCCTTAATAATCATTGTTCCCGCACCAATAATACTTCCTTTCCCTATCGTCACACCATCTAAAATCGTAACACTACTACCAACCCAGCAGTCATCCTCAACTACTATTCCTTTCTGCTTAACTCCTTGACTCTTTATGCTGGTTTCTGTATCATAAAATATATGGTTTTCAGCAAAGAGACTACATTTAGGTCCAAACATAACATTCTTACCAATTGTTATCTTTCCAGAACAGCCAACATACCCATAAGGACCAATCGATGAATGGCTACCTATAGTTAAACCTCTTCCTAAATCACCCCCATAGTAACTGGACGGACGAATCATAACTCCACGACTTATTGTTACATTATCTCCAAATATAATACCTTCACTACACAGTCCTTGAATTTCCGAATAATCTTCAAATTTAACATTTTTACCACAACGAATATGTTTACCATGTGCAATCTGTACATGTTTACCTACTAGAAATAATCCATGTACTTCTTTTAGAAAGATACGTCGTACCCCTCCCCTAAGAAATTTCACTCCTATGCCCCACAAAATCATACATCTATCATATTTCGAAATATTTTCATGAAACCTCATAATCAAATCCTCTTTACTTTTCTATCAATTTATCATATTCATCTGAATAGTTGTGAATATATGACTCTATTGAAAAATTTTTTAATAATCTTTCTCTGGATTTTTTTCCCATTCTTTCCCTCAAGTCTTTATTTTCTAGAAGTATATCGATCTTTGCAGCCAAGTCTTCATGGTTACTTACTTCTGCAAGTAACCCATTGCACCCATCCCTAACCATCTCACAAACACCGCCATGTTTGTATCCAACAATAGGTTTTCCGGTTGCCATAGCTTCCAATACTACAGTCGGAAGTGGATCAGGATTTGTGCTTGGCAAAACAAACACATCATATAACTTGTAAATACCTTTGCTATCATCCCGATATCCACGTGTAATAATTCTGTCTTTATAATTAGACATGGCAATTGCATCTGTTAGCTCTTTTTCTCGCCATTCTTCTCCTTCAAAAGCACTTCCTACAAACACCGTATATAAATCTGGATGTTTTGCCATTAGAATATTACTAGCCTTAAGAAAATCTCCCTGACCCTTCCAGCTATTCACACGTCCCATCATTCCAATAATTCGGGCATCTTTTGGAATATCCCATTCATCATACAAATATCTACACTCACTATCTGGCATAAAATGTTCACCGTTCACACCATTATAAATAACCTTAACGGCGCCCTCTTTAAAATAACCTGAAGCATCCAAATGTTTCTTAACAGCTCCAGAATCTGTTATCGTGATACTTGAATATTTAGCAATTAGCCAACTGGTGACTTTATACATTATCTTAGGACTTACGATAATTTCGTGAATACTCCACAACTGTGGAATCTTTAACCTTCGGCTCACATAGCATCCCTCAATAGTTGCTGATGTATTTGTATGTACGATATTAATGTGATTTTGCTTTGCAATTTTCCCAATCATTTTTGAATACTTAATCACCCTAAAGATATACTGAATAATACCCTTCGGATTGAAGTATTTCCGACGCATAATAGGATATGGAATAACCTGTACATTGATATTTTCTTTTTTTAGAGCATCAACCAGTACTCCCTCTGTCGGCAATATGACATACGCTGTATATTTTGATTTATCAAGGTTACAAATTAAATCTAACATAACCTTGTCTGCACCGTACATTTCCGCACCAGCGTGTAAAAAAAGTATATTTATCATTTTTCTCCTCGTTTTCACTATTCATCGAAATAGTATTTGTGATTTAATTACTGCTTGCTATCAAATAATGTGTCGCTGTCTCATAAAAGTCGCTGTCTTCATTACACCATCATAAAGTGTAATCGGATTAAGTTTTCCATACGCTACTTCATATCTGGAAATATCTAAGTAGTTTACTGGTACATCTACTTTTCTTCCAGCCTTATAAGTAATCTTTATCTCTGTTTTTAATACTTGTTGTATAGTTTTCAGTACTTCCTTTATGCTCGTTCCATATCCACTTCCTAAATTATATGTTCTGTGCTTATTATCTCCATTAACAATATTGAGAATTCCCTTGATAGCATCTTCTATATAAATAAAATCTCTTACTACAGAACCATCCCCATATACTATGATTTCTTCACCTTTGAGAGCTTTATATGTAAAAGTAGATACGGCTCCAAGCACACCATTTGGCCGTTGATATGGTCCGTATGGGTTTGCAAGACGAATTACACGATAATCCAATCCATACATATATTGATATAGATATAGTAATTTCTCGATTGTAACCTTTTGAATTCCATAAGAACTTATTGGATTAGTTGTCATGTTTTCTTTAATAGGACAAACTACTTCCTTTCCGTATACCGTTCCTCCTGAAGATATAAAGATAACTTTATCCACACAACATTTCACAGAAGCATCAAGCATCTTTGCTGTCATAACAACATTCGAAGTCAATTCCTGTGAAACATGTTGATTCGATGTTGTTGGAACTATAGTACTAACAAGGTGATATACTATTTGCTGTCCTTCAAGAATAGCCTCAAAGTCTGTTTCTATATCTAACGGAGACTCTTTGATTGTAACGTTAGTATAATTAACTATATCTATATTAGAAAAATATTCTTTTTTTGTATCTACAATAGTTATGTGATTATTCTTATTCATTGCAAGTTTCATAGTTAAATTTGTACCTATAAACCCAGCTGCTCCTAAAAGTAAAATATTCATACACTTCTCCAATAATCGTTTTTTACAAATAATTCTCATGAAATTACTGCCAGCAAATTAACCTTAACATCTATTGCTTCAGAAACACGCTCTCATACTCTTCAACAATATATTCCCAACTATATGCATCAGCAATTCTCTTTTTAGCATTTACACCAAGAGCAACTATCTTTTCTTTACTCATTGTATCTGACTTATCAATCATATCCGCCAAGTTGCCAGCTTTTTTGCCCCAATATAAAGCTCCATCTTCCGCAACCTCTTTATTAAACCCTACATCCAAAAGCAAATTCAAATCAGTACTACCCAAAGCTTCCAACAAACTCGGATTTGTTCCCCCAACCTCATGCCCATGAAAATACCCATATGCATTCTCGCGGATTTTCTTAAGAAGTTCCTGATCATACATAGTACCAACAAACTTAATACGGCTATCTTTGTTGAAGCCAGTCTTTGCCTTCAATTCTTCTAGAAATTTATCACTCACATTGGTAATGAGTGCAAAATCTCTCTTTGACTTACTAAGTATGAACTCACGAATCATAGTTTCATAATTGTTTTCCGGCACGAACCTGCCAACAACTAAATAATATGACTTAAAGGACAGACCTTTTTCTCTATACCAATCAAGTAACTTATGATCATCGTCAACAATCGTACTTTTTCTAGTTTCTGCACCATAAGCAATAAAGGTAGTCTTAGGATCATACTGCTCATATTCTTGATGAATATATTTTTCAATATTCTTACTATCACAAATAAGTAAATCTGCATGTTTAACCATCATCTGCTCCGAAATTTTCCAGTATTTTCGAACAGGAATACTCCATTTAGCTCTCATCCATTCATGACCATCAGGGTTAACATAGACCTTTCCACCTAACTTATGGATTTTTTTCTGAAAATGCGCAGCAAACGGTCCAATCCGGCAAGCCAAAATATAAATAATAGGATATTCAATATGATGTTTCTGAATGTACCTACAACAATTTTTTAATGCTACTACATCATAATAAATTGCTTGAGCTGATCCTATATTGGGAACTTTAATTTTAAAACATCGAGCATTATGATATTCAATTTCTCCTGATTCTTTACTCTTGCAAGCTACATGATATTTGATATCTTTATTATTTTGATGATATTCTGTCAGCTTATCAACAAAAGTTTCATATCCACCATAGGCACCAGGAATACCCTTTGAACCAACAATAAATACATGTTGCATTTTATACTCCCCCTATTTACTAAAACTTAAATGTATCCTTCAATCCAACCCACTTCTGATCTTTTTCACTTAAATTGAATCCTGTACCATCTTCTAACGTATATCCATCAGCACTTGCTGTACCTTGATACTCACCAACCAGCTGTGGCCATTTAATCCCAATTTCCGGGTCATTCCAAGCTACTCCACCTTAATCACCAGAATGATAAAAATCAGTACATTTATAGCAAACTTCTGCCTCATTGCTTAACACAAGAACTCCATGAGCAAAACCTTCTAAAATGTAAAACTGTTTTTTATTTTCATCTGTAAGTTCTACTCCATACCATTTACCATATGTACTACTATTAGAGCGGAGATCAACAGCTACATCAAATACTGAACCTTTTATTACTCTAACTAATTTTTCCGATGAAAATTCTTTTTGGAAATGCAAGCCTCTCAAAACACCCTTTTTAGACATACTCTTAATGCTTACCTTGTATGTTATAATGAAAAACGTATAAAATATCATTAGGAAATATGAACCCTAAGGAGTACAGACATTTTCCACTTGTCTTGCTTCGACAATTCTTATACATCTGTTCAATGCTGTAATATCATAAAACACTGCTGTAACTCCACCAACATTTTTCATTTTTACGTTAAAACAATGAGCATTATTATCACTTAAGCAGGATACATAATATTTTATTTCATTACTTTTTTTATTTTCTGCTAGTTTGTCTACAAAAGTTTCAAATCCACCCTCTTTACCAACACACCTTTTCTCTATTTTGCGTTTTCATCTCCAAATAACAATAAAAACGTTTTAAAGATTAATTTTATGTCTAATAATGTAGATCTATCTTTTATATATTTTATATCAAGTTCCATCCATTCTTCAAAGCCTATGGAGCTTCTACCCATAACCTGCCAGTAGCATGTAATTCCTGGTTTAACAAGAAGTTTTTGCTTTTGGTAATCAGTGAATTCATCTACTTCTTTAGGTAAATTAGGTCTTGGTCCTACAAGAGTCATTTCGCCCTTAAATACATTTAATAATTGAGGAAGCTCATCTATACTATGATTTCTTAAGAATTTTCCCACTTTTGTTATTCTTGGGTCATCTTCTATTTTAAACATAGGACCTGACATTTCGTTTTTATCTTTTAATGAATCTAGCATACATTCTGCATCTATGCACATAGATCTAAATTTATACATTTTAAATCTTCTCTCTTTTAACCCAACTCTTTCTTGGGCAAAAAATATAGGTCCCTTAGAGTCTAGTTTAACTGCTATTGCTGTTATTAAAAATACAGGACTAAGCAAAATTAAACCTACTGAAGCGCCTAATATATCAATTATTCTTTTTATTATATAATAACCTAGGGATTTTTCATTTTTTATCTCAAAAACTAACTCTGTATTGTTTTCCAATCCTACTTGTTGCACTAGTTCTCCCCCCCTAAAAATTATATTTAGTAGACATGAAATAAATTTGTAATAATTTGTCGACCAATATATTATATAACTCTCAAATATTTCTGTCAATTTATACTTGTTTGACTAATTTTTTCACATATGCTCTATTTCAATACCTGCTTTATTTGTTTTACTATTTCATCATCTTTGTCTAGTTTTTCTGCTATTTCAAGATGAAGCTTTGCATTTTTTATATCTTTTTTATTTATATAGCACATTACTATGTTTGTGCATATTTCTATAGATCTTGTAACTTCAAAGGCTTTCTTTAGGTATTTTATAGCTGTATCGTAATCTCCTAAAGATGCATAATTTATGCCGATTTCATTTACTACCTGTATCATATCACTATCTAGCGCTAGCGCCTCATTTAAATAATAAATAGCTTTTTCATAAGCTCCAACATTTCTACTTGCAACTCCTACATAATATAGAAGAGATGGATCATCACCTAGCACATCTATTAATGGTATTAATATGGCTAAAGCTTCCTTTGGGCTTTCATCTATTAATGAAATAGCATTTTCATAGTCTTTATATATTTTCAAATTATCTTTTAGTTCTGAAACTTCAGGAGTTACTTCTCCCCCCTCTGAAATATAAAAATTAATAAGATTATACGCTGATTCATAATCTTTATCATCTTTCTTTATTATAGCTTCATATAAATAAGGAAGTGCATAATTACTTATTTCTTTTGCACTATCTAACATTTTTATTTCTTCTTCTTTATAATCGCCATCTAATTTTCTTAGATTTTCAAGCAAAAATATAATTTTATTATAATTATCTTTGTTTTTTTCTACACTACATAAACCTTTTAGAAGTATATATGCTTCCTCGTATTGTTTTGCATCTATAAGTTTAAATACTCTTCCTTTTATAAACGGATTTGAGGATTCTAATTTATTTAATAAATCTTTGTATATTGAATTATATTTAAAATCTTCATCTGCTCCTAGAACATAAAACATTCCTTCTATAAAATAAGATAAAGGAATTTTGTTTTCGTCAAGTACTTTAGAATTTTCTATTAAATCAGATGATTTTATTGGAATATATATTTCATTTTCTATATCTTCATCAAATATCGCTTTTATTCTATCTTTTTTTAATGTTACAAATAAAAGAGTTGCTAATTTTTCTTTGAATTTAATCTCTATACTCATAATTCACCACATTTTTTTATATTTTTCTCTAACCTTATAATAAAATAAATTTAACAAATTGTAAATGGAATTAACTGCAAATAATTATAACTGCGCCTTAAATATTATTTTTTCATTTAAGGCACAGCTAATTTGTTGTTTTATTTTGCTTGTTCTACTAATTCCATAACTTTTTCTTTTAATATATCTGTCCTTTTTTCAGCATCTTCTATAGAAGTTCCTGTAACTGATAGATATATTTTCATTTTAGGTTCTGTGCCTGAAGGTCTTACTACAAACCATGATTTATCTTCTAAAACAAATTTTAATACATTTGATTTTGGAAGAAGAATATCATTTTCTTTATTTTCTATATAATTTGCTTCTAAGCTTTTCTTATAGTCGAATTTTTTAACTAACTTTACGCCACCAATATCAGCTATTTTAGCTTCTCTTAATGATTCTATTATTTCCCCTATCTTTTCCTGTCCTTCTTTTCCTTCTAAAACTACTGAAACTAGTGATTCTTTATAGTAACCATATTCTTCATAAAGTTCTGTTAAAGCATTATATAAATTCATGCCGCGGCTCTTATAATAAAGAACCATTTCGCAGATTAAAGTTGCTGCTATAACTGCATCCTTATCTCGCACAAATTCACCAGCTAAATAGCCATAACTTTCTTCAAATCCGAATAAATATTTTTTCTCACCGGTTTTTTCAAATTCTTTTATTTTTTCTCCGATATATTTAAAACCAGTTAGCACATCTAATTTTTCAACGCCATATTTTGCGCATATTCCACTAACCATATCTGTTGTAACTATTGTTTTAATTAATGCTCCATTTACTGGAAGGGAGTTTGTTTCTTTTAATGAAGACACTATATAATTTGATAATAAAACTCCAGTTTGGTTTCCTGTTAAAACTTTATAGTTTCCTTCATCATCTTTTACTACAACCCCTATTCTATCGCAATCTGGGTCTGTTCCAAATATAATGTCTGGCTCAATATCTTCTGCCATTTTAAGTGCTAATTCAAACACTCTAGGGTCTTCTGGATTTGGATAAGGTGCTGTTGGAAAATTACCATTTGGCATTTCCTGCTCTTTAACAACAGATACATTTTCATATCCAAGTTCTTTTAAAACTCTTCTTACAGGAACATTTCCACTTCCATGTATTGGTGTATATATTATTTTTAAATCTTTAGCTTGCTTTTTAACTAATTCTTCTCTTATAGTTAAACTCTTTACCTTGTCTAAATATATTTTATCTATATCCTCGCCTATAATATTTAATAAACCTTTTTCTTTAGCTTCGTTAAGGTCAATTTTTTTAACTTTTTCAAAACTGTCTACTTTTTCTATTTCAGACAAAACTAAATCCGCACTATTATCTGTAAGCTGTCCCCCATCATTTCCATAAACCTTATATCCATTGTATTGTTTTGGATTATGAGATGCAGTTACAACTATTCCTGCAGAAGATTTTAATTGTCTAACTGTAAATGAAAGCATAGGCGTTGGTCTTAATGATTCAAATAAATTTACTTTTATATTATTGGCACATAAAACTGCAGCTGCTATATCTGCAAATTCTATTGACATATTTCTTGAGTCAAATGCAATAGATACAGATGGATTTTCAAAATTATTATTCAAATGATTTGCCAATCCTTGAGTAGCCTTACCTACTGTATATATGTTCATTCTGTTAGACCCTGCTCCAAGTACTCCACGAAGTCCGCCAGTACCAAATGCTAAATCTCTATAAAATCTGTCCTCTAATTCTTTTTCATCTTTTATATTTTTTAATTCGACTTTTGTGTCTTCATCTATATATGAAGAATCTAACCATAAGCTTAATTTTTCTTTAATATCCATAAATGAACCTCCTTGTATAAAATTTTCATAAATACATTATACTATAGGTAAAGAAATAAAAAAAGATTGAATAATTTTATTGCATTTAGATTTATATTAACTTATAATTATAATGTTTTATAGATATACTATCTAGCCATTGAAAAATAAAGGTTAGACCACTTATTATATGAAAGAAGGTGGATACTCAATTGTATAAACTTAATCAAAATGAAACTCCATTATTTGATGCACTAAAAACTTATGTTGAAAATGAAACTATCCCATTTCATGTGCCAGGTCATAAAAAAGGTGAGGGAATGGATTCGAATTTTAAAAATTTTATTGGTGATAATGCTTTTAAGATTGATGTAACTGTTTTTAAGTCTGTTGATAGTCTTCATCATCCTACAGGCGCTATTAAAAAAGCTCAAGAACTAGCAGCAGATGCTTATGGTTCAGATGCAGCTTTTTTTTCTATGCACGGAACTTCTGGTGCTATACAAGCAATGATTATGTCCGTAGTAAGTTCAGGTGATAAAATTATTATTCCAAGAAATGTTCATAAATCTGTAACTGCAGGTGTTATATTAAGTGGCGCCACTCCTGTATACATGCAACCTGAATTTGATAAAAAACTTGGAATAGCTCAAGGAATCACGCCAGAAACTGTAAAAAAAACACTTGAAGAAAATAAAGACGCCAAAACAGTTTTAATTATAAACCCAACATACTATGGTGTTGCAACAGATTTAAAAAAAATTGCAGATATAGTTCATAGTTACGACATCCCCCTTATTGTAGATGAAGCACATGGTCCTCATTTAGGCTTCAATGAAGCACTACCTATGTCCTCAATGGAAGCTGGCGCTGATATTTGTTCTCAAAGCACTCATAAAATAATTGGTGCTTTAACTCAATGTTCTCTACTTCATGTTAATTCTCAAAGAGTTGATGTTCACCGAGTTCAACAAATATTAAATTTACTACAAACAACATCTCCATCCTATATTTTAATGGCATCTCTTGATTGCGCTAGAAGACAAATTGCCACAGAGGGGGAAGAACTTTTAAATAAAGCATTAAGTCTAACTAAATACGCTCGCGTAGAAATAAACAAAATACCTGGTTTTTATTGTTTTGGTGATGAAATATTAAAAAATCCTGGTGTATATTCACTAGACCCTACAAAAATCACTATAACTTGCCGTGATTTAGGAATAACAGGTTATGAACTTGATATGATTTTATCAAATAAATATTATATTCAAATGGAATTATCTGATTTATATAACGTACTTGCTGTAGGTTCCTTTGGAGATACTCTAGAAAACTATGATGCTTTAATAAATGCCCTAAAAGAAATCAGTGCAGAATATTATGGAAAAGGTGAAGCAAAATCTGATTTTCTTGATATTCCTCCTATTCCAGAGCAAGTTCAGATACCAAGAGAAGCGTTTAATAGCTTAAAAACAAGCGTATTAATAAAAAATAGCATAGGTATGATAAGTGGTGAATTTCTACTTGCTTATCCACCTGGTATTCCAATTTTGTGCCCTGGAGAAAAAATAACAAAGGAAATAATATCTTATGTTAATCAACTTAAAGAAGCAGGTCTTTATGTTCAAGGAACAGAAGACCCTGAAGTTAAATATATAAAGGTTGTTAAAAATGAAGATGCTATGTTCATAAATGTAGAATAAATATTTAAAAAGAGGCTTACCCACTTTGATTTCGATTTGGATAGCCTCTTTATTATTTATATATAATTTTTAAAATATTACACTTTCGTCTATATCTTTTATTGAACATGCACCTGTTAAAATCATTGTAGATTTTAATTCTGATTTTAGTTTTTCAACATAAAGTTTTACCCCTTCGGCTCCTCCACCAAATGATGCAGTTACAAAAGGTCTTCCGATAAGCACCGCATCTGCTCCAAGTGCTATCATCTTAACAATATCCACTCCACTACGCACACCACCGTCTGCAAGTATTGTAATCTTTCCTTTTAATTCTTCCGCAATTTCAGGTAATACGTCAGCCACTCCAAGTGTTTCATCTAACACTCTTCCTCCATGATTTGAAACAACTATAGCATCAACTCCAGCATTATACGCTAAAACCGCATCTTCAACTGTCATTATTCCCTTTAAAATAAATGGAAGATTAGTTGATTTTTTTATCTCTCTTATTTCCTCCATAGTTTTTGGTCCTACTGATTTACCGTGAAGAGATAAAGTTACTAGTCCTGCAGCATCTATATCCATTCCAATTGCAAATACCCCTGCTTCTTCTGCAAGTTTTATTTTATTTATTACATCACTATTTTCCCAGGGTTTTATAACTGCTATTCCTTGCCCAGAAACCTTTTTAAGCTCGTCCAAATTTGTTATTAAAAATGAGTCTATAGCAGTATCTCCAACCATTGGATATATACCAGCATCTAAACATCCTTTTATTACCCATGAAATGTACTCTTCTTCAGTGAATTTGCCTCCCATGTTAAGAGTTGTTCCAGAAACTGGTGCAGCAAACACTGGTATACTTGATTTTTTACCAAATAATTCTATAGATGTGTCTGGATCTTTTACATTATGTATTGTTCTCATATTTAATTTGTATGATTTTAAGGAATCTATATTTGCCATAAATGAACTTCCGGTTCCTTTTCCACCCATACCAGGAACTTCACCCTTGCAAGCTACACCATTACATACAGGACAAACTCTACAACTACCATTTAAATTTTCTTTTGCATTTTTTAATACTTCGTTATAATTCATGTTAACCCTCCATTTTTTTATTTCAAATCTTTTACATCTATAACTTTATAACCATTGTCAATTAACAATTGAGCGGCTACTCCATTCCCTTTTTTAAATTCCCCATTAAAATTGCCATCATAAATTTCTCCTAAACCACAAGAAGGACTTCTTGATTGCAAAATAAAATATTCTACATCTGATTTTTCTAATTCTTTAGCTATTTTTAGAGTTTCATATGCACCTTTTTTAAATTTTTCAGATACATCAGCTCCTTTATTTGTCAAAACTTTAGCTTTATTATTTAAAACGTCTTTTCCTTCTCCACCATGAATTTCACAGCAATCCCTTGGAGTTTCAAGCCCTCCAAGTTGCTCAGGGCATACAGGAATTACTCTTCCTTGCTTAAATAATTCTAACACTTTTTCATTTTTATTATTTCCACCACTATATTTGCAGTTTATGTTGCAAAGACAAGCACTTACTAAAATCATTTATTCACCAACTTTCAATTGATAATTGATAATGCACAATGGACAATTCTTAATTTTTAAGAATTGCCACAGTAACTCCACTTCCGCCTTCTCCATATTCACCTATTCTATAGTTTTTAATATGTTTATGATTTTTAAGCATCTTATTTATTGATTCTCTTAATTTACCTGTTCCCTTTCCATGGATTAATATAACTTCTCCTAACCCTGCCACATAGGCCTGATCTAAATATTTATCTGTAACATATATAGCTTCTTCAGCATCCATTCCTCTTAAATCAAGAGATGAATCAACTGATTTTAAGTTTAAACTTACTTCTCGTTTTTTTCTTACTTTGACTTCTTTTTCTTGATTTTCAATACTTCTTAAATCTTTCACCTTAACGTTTATTTTCATAATACCCGCCTGGGCTTGCACTACTCCTTTTGAATCTGGTTTAGTTAGTATAATTACCTTTTGATTTAATGATGGAAGATATAGTTCATCTCCTTCTTGAATCTTTTTAGGGATATCACCTTTCAAACTATTTTCTGTTGATTTTCTATGTTCTTTTTCTATCTTAGCCTTAAGCTTAAGCCTTTGTTCTTCAATTGATTTTCTGTCATCTAGTGAATATCCTTTTCTCTCTAATTCTCTTATATTTTTCATCATATTATCTGCTTCTTCTTTAGCTTCTTTTAAAATAGACCTAGCCTGAGATTCTGCTTCTATTAATATTTTGTCCTTAGAATTCTCTATTTTCAAATATCTTTCCTTATATCTATCTTTATATTTTAAAGCATCTCTTTTAAATATTTCAGATTCTTGTAATTCTTCCTCAGCTTTTTTTGTTTTATCATGTAAACTTTGAAGTAAATCTTCAAATTCTAGAGAATCACTATTTATCCTCTCCCGAGATTTATCAATAATATAATCAGGAAGTCCTAATCTTTTAGATATTTCAAAAGCATTAGATTTACCTGGAATTCCTATTAATAACCTGTATGTAGGCCTTAGCGTTTCAATGTCAAATTCTACAGAAGCATTTTCAACACCTTCAGTTTTCAAAGCATATATTTTAAGTTCTGAATAATGAGTTGTAGCTACCACAAAAGTATTTCTAAATCTTAATTCTTCTAAAATAGAAACTGCAAGAGCTGCTCCTTCTGTAGGGTCTGTACCTGCTCCTAATTCATCAAATAAAACTAAAGAATTTTCATCTGCTTTTTCTATTATATTTACAATATTGGTCATATGAGATGAAAATGTAGATAAGCTTTGTTCAATGCTTTGTTCGTCTCCAATATCTGCAAATACCTCTTTATAATAACATATAACTGAGCCATCATTAGCAGGAATCATAAGCCCACTTAAGCCCATAAGATGTATTAGCCCTATAGTCTTTAATGTAACTGTTTTACCCCCTGTATTAGGGCCTGTAATAACTAAAGATTTAACATCCCCTCCAAACTGAACTGATATAGGGACTACTTGTTTTCTATCTATAAGAGGATGCCTTCCTTCTACTATATTTATTCTATCAGATACTTCCGGACATACCCCTTCTATACTTTCTCCAAATTTGGCTTTTGCAAATATAAAATCAAGCTCATTTACTATATTTGAATTATTAAAAACTTCTTCTATATTAATATATACCTTAGATGATAACTCAGCTAAAATTCTTTCAATCTCCGCTTTTTCTTTTAGTGCAAGTTCTCTTATTTCATTATTTAAATTAACAAGACTCATAGGTTCTATAAATAAAGTAGCGCCTGAAGCACTTTGATCATGAATAAGTCCTGGCACACTTCCCTTGAATTCTGCTCTTACTGGTATAACATACCTGTCTCCCCGTATAGTATATAAACTGTCCTGTAAATATTTAGAGTATGTTCTTATAAGTGAATTTACTTTATCCTTTGTTGAAGCGTTCTTGTCCTTAAGGGACCTTCTTATACTTGAAAGTTTAGCCGATGCTCTATCTGATATTTCATTTTCTCCTAAAATTGAAGAATATATTTCATCTTCTATAAATTTTAAATTTGTTATCCCTAAGCACAAATCATTTAATACTCTAAATCCTTCACTTTCATCTCCATCGCTATTGTCATTTTTTACATAAGTTGTAAATCTTCTTGAACATCTTAACATATTAGCTATTTTTATAAGTTCTCCTGGGAAAAGTGTTGCCTCTTTTCTACATTTATATATAGCATTTCTAGTATCATATAACCCTTCAAAAGGTGGTGATCCTTTTTTATATAATAAATCATTTGCTTCTCTAGTTTCTTCTATATGCTCTTTTACCTCATATATATTATCATAAGGTTTTAAATCTTCTATTAAGTCTTTAGTAGCTTCAGTGGATGCGTAAGATTTCATTTTATCTTTTATTTTGTTATATTCCAAAACTCTTAAAGCTTTACTATTCATTACTCCACTCCTCTTTTATAATGTCCCTTTGTGTATTTTTTTTCTGTATTTTTTTTCTTTTGATTTTCACCGTTTAACAATCTTTCTAAAACTTCAGTTACCTCTTTCTCATCTTCATCTATAAAATCTAGTCTAAAAC
>JBGUER010000062.1:0-16264 GCA_041821285.1 Clostridiaceae bacterium | reverse complement strand
GTAAAGATGCAGATATAATAAAAAAATATATAAATGAAAATTTTGGAGATAAAGGTGTATATTTTGTATCTACAAAAGAAGAACAATTAAGCTATAGAATGACTGAAGAAGAGATAAGAGGAGAAATATCTATGGCCCAAAGTTTGCCATTGGTATTTTTAATTGTAGCTTTACTGATTCTTTCAATAATAATAAAAAAACTAGTGGAAAATGATAGATTATCTATAGGTATATTAAAATCAATGGGATATAATAACAAGACTTTAATAGGCTATTATACTAAATTGACTATATTTATTGGGTTAAGTGGTTCTATGATGGGAATAATAATTGGGGGAATAGGTTCCTATCAGTTTACAAAAGTGTATACTGAATTTTTTCAAGTCCCAATGCTTTCATATAATTTTGATGGAAAATATATAGTGCAAGCTATTGTAATTTCTGTGTGTTTTTCTGTTTTGTCAGGACTTATAGGTGCTAGAGGGGTAATTCATTTAATGCCCCAAGAGTCAATGAAACCCAAAACCATAGCTTCTGGAAAACATATATTTATTGAAAAGACAAAATGGTATTCTAAATTAAAATTTACAAACAAAATGGTTATTAGAAATATATTGCGCCAAAAGGGAAGGTTCTTTCTTGTGGTATTTGGAGTTGCACTGTCCTGCTCAATGTTATTATTGCCTTTTGCTTTTAGAGGGCTTATGAACTCAATGTTTATTGAACAATATGAAAAGTATCAAGTTTATGATTATGACGTAAGTTTTAAAACACCATTAGCTAAAGATGAAATTGATGATTTCAAGAATGAATATAAAGATTCTTATATGGAAGAATACAGCTATATTCCTATAGAAATAATATTTAACGGAGATTTTAGAACTACAATGATTATAGGTGTTAAAGAAAATAGCAAAGTTTATAATTTGATAAATCCTAAGGAACAGGAACTTAAAATATCAAAAGGAGATTTTTATATCACTGAAGGGTTAGCGAAAAGTTTTGGTATAGAAAAAGGAGATACTATTACTCTTAAAAAGTATTTTGGACAGGAAAATGAAATTAAAGTAATAGTAACTGACATAGTGCAGCAAAAGCTTGGCTCTAATGGATTTATGTTAGCCAGTGATATTCAAGATAAATTTATAGATAGTAAAGAGTCTAAAGATATAACATTTAATGGAGTATATATTCAAGGAAATATAAATGAAGATAAAATATTAGAGAATGAAAATGTAGCGAATATTAATAGTGTAAAAAAATTAATTGATACTTTCAAGCAATTTACAGCACTTATTATGATGTCACTTGGTGTAATGATTGTTTTTAGTGGGATATTTGCATTTGTTGTAATATATATAGTATCCATTATTACAATAAATGAAAGAAAACATGAATTTTCATCTCTACGGGTATTAGGTCTTAAAAAAAGTGAAATTTTTAGTATTATTTCAAGGGAAAACATGATAGCTTCTATATTTGGTATAATACTTGGAATACCATTAGGAAAACTGCTATTACTTTATTTATCATCTTATTTTAGTAATGATTTATATAGCATAACAATAGATTTAAAACCCAATATGATAATATTCGCAACTCTAAGTTGTTTTGTATTTGTTATTTTAGGTCAATTAATAACTAAGAGTAAAATTAATAAACTAGATTTTATTGAAGCACTTAAACAAAGGATATCTTAGTAAATACAATAAAATTTTTTCATTTTATTCATAATCCATTTAAGGTAGATTTAAGTATTGTAATTTATAGTAGTGTTATAGAAATAAAACAAAACTTTTTATAATCTATGAAAATAATTTAAAACTATATATAAGAGAGGAAAATGGATATGAATAAGAAAAAAATAACAGCATTATTAATGAGTTTAACACTAGCAGTTTCAATAACAGCATGTTCGAGCAGTAATAACAAAGCATCATCAGATACTTCAACTTCTCAAATTACTACAGAATCAAGTTCTGAAGTAGAGGAAGTAGACAAAACAGATGAAGCAGAAACAATTGTAGATGAAGCAGATATTGTAAAAATAAATCTTGGAGATTCTATTTCAATTGATGGTGAAGGCGCAACTGCAGAAGGTAGTATAGTAAATATAACTAAAAGTGGTACTTATAGAATTAGTGGTACATTAACAAATGGACAAATTGACGTTAATACTTCAGGAAAAGTTACATTGCAATTAGATGGTGTGACAATAACAAATAGCCAAGGACCAGCTATTATGGTAACTGATGCTAAAAAAATAACTGTAACTTTACTTGAAAACACAATTAATTCTCTTGCAGATGGCGATAGTAATAATGAGAATGATGCAGCGCTTTTCACCAATGATACACTTGTTGTTAATGGTGAAGGAACGCTAAATGTTACTGGAAATAATAATGAAGGTATATCTAGTGATGATGATATTATAATAAACAGTGGTATTATTAATGTAACAGCATTAGATGATGGACTTAATGCTCATGATGATATTACAATAAATGGTGGAGAAATCTTTGTTAATGTAAATGGTGGTGATGGGATAGATTCAAATGGAACTATTCACATAACTGGTGGTAATATAATATCACTTGGAAGTATAGTACAGGGGAATGAGGGTGTTGATACTAATGGCAATGATATGTTTACTATAACTGGAGGAACAGTTATTGCTACAGGTATTGGAGCTACTGCGCCAAGTAGTGATTCAACTCAAGCTTCACTTTATTTTGATTTAAATTCCACTCAAGCACAGGGAACTAAATTCACTATAGAACTAGATGGAAAAGAAATTGTTTCTTATGCACCTGAAAGAACCTACCAGGCTTTATATTATAGTTCGGATATTCTTACGGAAGGCGCAACATATGATACTTCTGTAGATAGAGGAACAAGTATTACTAGTATAGCAGCCATTGTCCCAGAAGGCGCTGGAATGATGAGTGGAGGACCTGGACAGAAGTCTGGAAAGTAATAAAATAATAAAATGATAAGTGTTAAAATAGACAACGAATAAGTTGTCTATTTTCTTTTGTAGAAAAAGTTTAACTGGCTAAGTATATGATGTATGGACAATTCAATTTTAAATATATATAATATAGAATAAAGAGATTAATAGAATATAGGTTTTAATAAAGATAAAGGTGGTATCATATATGTTGATTAGGAGAGGCAGAAAAGAAGAAGTGTATGATATAGTTAAAATAATAAAAAATGCTGTTTTAGATATGGAGGCTCAGGGGATATACCAATGGGATGATATATATCCAAATGAAGAAGATATAAATAATGATATATATGGAAATAATCTCTTTGTTTATATTGAGGACAATATTATTAAAGGTATTGTTGTTTTAAATGAATCTCAGGATAAAGAATATCAAAATATAAAATGGAAATATAATGAGCCTAAAAATTTAGTAATTCATAGATTGTGTATTGACCCTGAATATAAAGGGAGAGGTATTGCAACCACTCTTATAAAATATGCTGAGAGATTTTCAAAAGAAAATGGATATATATCAATTCGTTTAGATGCCTTTACTGAAAATAATAATGCTTGTAGATTATATGAGAAGAATGGTTATGAAAAAAGGGGAATCATATCATTTCGAAAAGGTGAATTCTTTTGTCTTGAAAAAGAAATGAAAAAAATGGGGCCTGACCCCTGTAAAAATAAGTAAGAGCAAGTAAAATGCAAGCGAAAAGGACAACTACTAAATTTAGAAGTTGTCCTTTTGTGGTTCATAATGTTTGAAATTTATTTTCAAATTTTTATATGTTTAAATATTAGTAAGGGGCTTTATCTGTGACTAGTGATAATGTAATATCTAGATTGCTATTCCTACATCTTAAATCATCGATAAATTCTTTTGTACTTACTGTGTCTAATAATTCAATTTCGTAAGTTAATTGATACAAACTTCCTAAAGCAGCTGTTTTAACTTTTTTTAATGTATGAAGTGTTACATATTTTTTAAACACGTCATCAAAGGCTGTTTCATAATTCAAATCTTCAGGTATGGTAATA
The DNA here is from genome assembly GCA_041821285.1 of Clostridiaceae bacterium. Taxonomy (GTDB): domain Bacteria; phylum Bacillota; class Clostridia; order Clostridiales; family Clostridiaceae; genus JAJBWD01. The sequence continues at coordinate 12,231 of JBGUER010000062.1, read as the reverse complement.
CGTAGTGATTTAGTTAGTGATTTTTTTGCCCCGAAGTTTGTTTTGTTTAAAATAAGCATAAAGGAGCATAAAACAATTGCAAATAAAACAGCATAAACATAAACACCCATTCCTGCTGCAAGGCCTGCTGCCATAGCAAACAAGACAAAAGCAATATCTTTAGGTTGACCAGGCTCACTTCTGAATCGAATAATAGAAAAGGCTCCGGCTAAGCTAAAAGCTCTGGCAATATCACTGCCGATTAACATAATCAAAATAGCGATAACTGCAGGTAAAAGAATTACTGTAAGTGCAAAATTCTGAGAATAATCTCCATTTGGGTAGGTTTTCATATAAGTTAAACTGATAACAATTCCAACTGTAAAAGCGATAAAGATTGTTAAAAGTACAGTAGTTAAAGATATTGTGGTACTAGTTGAGGTGCTAAGTAATGATTCAAACATTTTTCATGATCTCCTTTTAAATTAGTTTTTATATTTTTAATACTATCTATTTGTTTTAAATATTCTCTTCCATATTTAGAAAAACTATTTGAATAAATATTTAAGTCAGATAAAATTTTTGTAAGCCACAGTGGATAAGATGTTCCCACTTTTATTTCCATAAGCCATTGATCTTCATCTAATAAAGCTTCACCGTAATCTCCAAGTTCAAGTGCTAAATCATAGCGTCTTGTTCTAATATTATGATCAAAGGTTATTCGCAAATCATTATCAAATAATGCTGTGCGGTCATAAGCGATGTATACGGAAGGTTCTAATTCATAACGTTTAAGAAAAAAGTCTATTTCTTTCATTACTTGGCGGTTATGATAAGATTTTTCTTTTGGAATTTCACCAGTAGCTACAAATTTATAGGCATCTTCAATAGTCATTTTTGTTCTTCTTTTATTAACCATACCATTATATTTTTTTTTGATTTCAAGATAGGCTTTGCAATCAACATCTGGAACCCCGTAAGAGCGCAATCTTAGCTTTTCTTTGTAAACGGGTTTAGATAATGATTTTTTTATGAGTTCATTTGATGAAGTGTCATAATATATATTGCATATGGTATAAAAACCATTTTTTTTATTAAAAGCATCAAGCTCCATATTTTCATTTAGTTTTTCGGTTATTAAATTATATATTTCTTGATTGAGTAAGAATTTTTTCTCATATCTATTAAAAACTTCTATTCCCATAAATAATCTCCTTTCATTTTGTGTTGCAAATAATTTCTATGTGTTTATTATAATGATGCTACCTTAAATTAACCTTAAAGATTTAAGTTAGGTTTAAGAATGCTATGATATAATGTGATTAAATTGATAGTTATAATTACTTGAAAAGAGGGATATTATGAGAATACTTATTGTTGAAGACGAGGTTCGTTTGGCGGAAGCTGTTTGTCACATATTAAAAAAACAAAATTATTCTGTTGATATGGTTCATGATGGTGAATCAGGTCTTGATTGTGGATTAAGTGGAATATATGATTTAATTATATTAGATATTATGCTACCTAAAATGGATGGATTATCTGTATTAAAAAGCCTTAGAGTGGAAAATATTTTAACACCTGTGCTTCTCTTGACAGCAAAAGGGGAAATTGAAGATAAGGTTCTAGGTTTAGATAGTGGTGCTGATGATTATCTTTCAAAACCTTTTGCAACAGAGGAACTTTTAGCTAGAATTCGTGCATTATCTAGGCGTAAAGGGGAGGTTATTGCAACTAACCAACTTGAATTTGGTGATATTATATTAAATCATGATGAGTTGACTATTTCAAATGGTAATAAAGAAATTAAATTAACACTTAGAGAAGCAGATTTGTTAGAATTTTTAATTTTAAGAAATGGATTAATTGCATCTAAAGAGCTTATTATTGAAAAATTATGGGGCTTTGATTCTGAAGCGGAACATAATAATGTAGAAGTTTATATTTCCTTTTTAAGAAAAAAACTTGCCTATCTTAAATTTAATACTACCATTATAACTACACGTGGTGTTGGATATTCATTAGAGGTGAAAAATGTTTAAGAAATTAAGAACTAGACTTCTTATTATGAATTTGAGTATTATTATGGTTTTGATGCTTATATCTTTTTCTAGCATTTATATCATTACCTATAATAATATTCATGATGATATTAATCAAAATTTAACTAAAATAGTTGATATAAAGAAAGAAGTAAACCCACCTGAATTAAAACAGGAAGGTGGAGAAAATATAAATTTAGAAGAAAAAAATCAAAATGATGAGCTACCTAATCGTCTAGTTTCTTTTATTTTTCAAACAGATAAAAAAGGGGATATTTTATCTAGGGTATCTTCATTTGATGCGGAAAATTCATTTTATGAAGAAGCATTAAGGATAGTCGAATTAGAAAATGATTATACAGGTAATTTTACTTTAGATGATAATGAATGGGCTTATTTAATTAAAGAAAATAAATTTGGGTATGTTTATGGTTTTTTTGATATGACTTCACAGAAAGAATTATTAAATAGATTGCTGTATACATTTGCTTTTGTATTTATAGGGATGATATTTATTGTTTTTATAATAAGTAATTTTTTAACAAATAGATCTATTAAACCAATAAAAGATGCTTTTGATAAGCAAAAACAGTTTATATCAGACGCATCCCATGAGCTTAAAACTCCGTTAGCTGTTATTGCTACTAATGTGGATGTTTTGTTATTAAATCAAGAATCAAAAGATGCGCCAGATTCAAAATGGCTATTATATATAAAATCTGAAGTGGAAAGAATGGGTAAATTAACAAAAAATCTTTTGTATTTGACCCAAATGGAGGCTAATGAACAGCAAGAATTAATAAGATATTCGTTTAATTTTAGTGAAAGTGTGGAACAGCAGATTCTTGGAATGGAAGTATTAGCCTTTGAGAAGAACATAGATATTAATTATAGAATTGAACCGGATATTGAAATTATTGGTAATGATGAACAATTAACTCAAGTTGTAGTTATATTATTAGATAATGCCCTGAAATATACACCTGAGAAGGGTAAAATAAATTTATCTTTATCAAGTATAAATCATCAAATATATTTTTCTGTTATGAATACTGGTGAAGGGGTAGAGGATAAGGACTTAAATCGAATATTTGATCGTTTTTATCGTGTTGATAAAGCAAGGTCTAGGGAAAATGGAAGTCATGGACTAGGACTTTCAATAGCAAAAGCTATAGTTGAGCAGCATGGTGGAAAGATATCATGCCAAAGTGTAAAAGGCGAATCAACAACATTTACAGTGAAATTAAAAAAGAATTAGTCAGATTAAAATGACTAATTCTTTTGATTTATTTCAAAAATTAAATTAATTATTTGGCCTAATGCTTTTTTAGATTCTGGTAAATTGAAAAATGGCCAAACGTGGAACATATCTTTATACTCAAAATAATTAATGCTAATATTTCTTTCCTGTGCAATAGTTTTAAATTTTCTTGCATCGGCTTCTAATATATCGTTAGTACCAATAAAAATACTTATCTTACCTAAACCTTCAATTTCTCCGTTTATTGGACTTAATAAATAATTATCAGGGCTAGAACTGCCTGAATATGCTTTGCCTGCTCTTTTTAAACCGCTTATGGATAAAATAGGATCTTTTGAATCTATACTAGATATATCTTTATTTTTTAAACTTATATCTAGCCAAGGAGATAATAATATTATTTGATTTGCTGTATTATTATTTTCTTTTTTCATCTTTTGGGCCAAAGCAAGTGCAAAGCCTCCGCCAGAAGAATCTCCCATAAGAATTAGATTTTTTTCACCTACTTCATCAATAAGCTTTTTATAAATAGGAATCAACATTTCAAAACTATCTTTATAGGTATAATTAGGTGCTAATGGATAATCAGGTGCAATAATAGTACAATTTAATGTTTGGACTAGAGTATTTAAAAATCTCCAATGAATTTTATTAAAATTATATATATATCCACCGCCATGTAGATATAGAATATGTGTTTTAGTAGGTTTATTTTTTGGCTTTAATATAAAAACATTTCTTCCTTCTGATTGCATTTTTTCTATATTTAAACATGAGTATAATTTTTCTGGTGGTTCGCATATATTGCCTTTACCGAACTTACCGCTATCAAATGCTCTGTCAAAAGAAGATTTTATATTTGAGTGTTTTAAAATGATATTTAGAAATTTGCTTTGAATGCTGGGCATATCGTCACCGCTTTCATTTTTATTATTTAATAATCAATATAAACTTACATTATTTTCTATATATTGTCAAGCTATAAGAACAGTTGACAAAAATAATATGAAGAGTATAATAAACGATATCAACAAATAATGTTTATTAAATAATTTTAAAGAAGAAGGAGAAATTTATATGAATCAAGTAATAGAAACAATGAAAAATCATAGGTCAATTAGAAATTATTTAGATAGAGAAGTATCAGAAGATATAATAAATGAACTTATAGATGTGGCACAAGCAGCACCAAGCTCTATAAATGGTCAACAAACTAGTGTTATCGTAATAAGAGATAAACAAAGAAAAGAAAAAATAGCAGAACTTGCTGGAGGGCAACATTGGATAGCTAATGCTCCTGTATTTTTATTATTTGTAGCGGATTTTTATAAAGTAAAGTTAGCTTCAGAGAAAACAAATAAACCTTTAATTATTACAGATAGTATAGAGTCTATAATGGTAGCATCAGTAGATGCAGGACTTTCAATGCAAAATGTTATAACTGCAGCAGAATCTTTAGAACTTGGTATTGTTCCTATTGGTGGAATTAGAAAAAGTCCTGATGAAATTATAGAACTTTTGCAATTGCCGGAGTATACTTATCCAATAGTAGGGCTAGCATTAGGGTATCCTGCTGATAATTCTAAGAAAAAACCTAGAATGCCAAGAGAAGCATATAGGCATGATGAAGTATATAATAAAGAAAAATTAAAAGATATAATAGATAAATATGATGAAGATTTAAGTGTATATTTAAAAGATATAGATCGTACTCAAGAAGTTAATTGGAGCAATCAGACTATGAATGTATATCAATATGTTTATTTTCCTAAAGTGTACCCATCACTTAAAACACAAGGATTTAAAAACGAAAAATAATAAGAAGCTGACAAATTTTAAAATAGATTCTATGTCTTTGACATAGAATCTATTTTGTTTTAAATCAACTTCTTATTTTATTTGTGTATAGTGTCTATATCGACTTCAAACCAAAAGCAAACTCCATTGTTTATATTTTTAACTCCATAAGCATTATTATGAGCTTCTTGAATAGCTGCGATTATTGACAAGCCTAAACCATGACCACCTTTTTCTCTGGTTCTTGCTTTATCTAATTTATAAAAAGCATCCCATATTCTTTTTAAATCATTTTCTCCAATACCAGGAGAACTATTGAATACTTCAATTCGAATGTGGTCTTTTAATTTTATTAAATCTATTTTAAGGACTAGATTTTCATCAATATAATTAATAGCATTAGTCAAATAATTTTCAAATACTCTCTCAAGCATAAAATTATCTCCAAATACTTGAATTGGGTTTATGGTATTTATACTCCATTTAATATTTTTATCTTGAAATATTTTCTTATATTTGTTTAGAATATTTAAGATAAATTCGTTTATTTCAAAGGGGGTTTTATTCAAAACTTTATCGCCAAATTCCATTTGATCTATATTTAGTAAACTTTCTACTAATCTATTCATTTTTATAGATTCATCAATAATAACATCACAATAAAAATTGGATTTCTTCTTATTTTTTACTACATTAAGCTTAAGACCTTCTGCATATCCTTGCATTAATGCTAGTGGAGTTTTCAATTCATGAGATACGTTATTTAAGAGTGTACGTCTCTTTTGGTCTAATTTGTTTTTTTCTTCAATTTCTTTTTGAAGCTGTATATTTTTATCATTTAGAGAATTTATAGTATTTGAAAGTTCCATTGACATTTCATTTATACTTTCTGCTAGTTGTCCTATTTCATCATTTGATATTACTTCACAGGAAGTATCAAAATTTAAATCTTTCATACGGTTAGTGGCATCGTTCATTTCGGTTATAGGTTTTGTAAAATAAATTGAAACTATATAAGCAAATATCATAGAAATAATAAAAGCGATTAATCCAATTATTAAGAAAAAATTATTTGATAATTTTATATTAGTTTTAATTGATTCAAGATGGATTCTAAGTTCAATGATATTATCATTATCTAGTGTGCCTGATAACATAAGGTCTTGATTGTGCAAAATATCATTTTCAACCCATACAAATTCTATTTTATCATCAATACTTTCAGTTTTTTTTATTACTGGTGAATGAGGAGGAGCATTGCCTTTAGGTGGTTGAAGTTCATCCTTATTATCGCTTGAATAATCTTTTGAACCATATAGTATATCCTCATTAGTATTTGTAATTAATATCTCTATATTTGAAGAGTGTTCCATTGAAATAAATTCTAATAAATTATCATCGTAGCTATTTGAATTCATAGAATTGATAGTATCATAATAATCAATTAATTTATTCTTTTGTTTATATGTATAGTAGGATTCTAAAAGTAATGTATTAGCAAGTAGCATAAGACTTACTAAAAAAACAATAAGTAAACCTATTTGAAAGAAGAGTTTTTTCTTTATGGAATTCATTTTACCACCTCAAATTTATATCCATATCCTCTTACAGTTTTCACATATTCACCGGAGGTTTTAAGTTTTTGCCTAAGTCTATTAATGTGGCTGTCTACTGTTCTATCAGTACCGTCATAGTCATAGCCCCAAACGTTATTTATTAGTTGTTCCCGAGTAAGAGGTATAGCTTCATTTTCTATCATATATAATAATAGTTTATATTCTGTAATACTTAAATCGATTGTTTCATCATTAGATTTTACAATTTGTGTTTCAAGGTCAATTGCAATATTACCCTTATCTATTTTTTCAATATTCCCATAAGTTCGTTTTATTATAGCGTTAACTCTTGCAACTAAAATAGAAGGACTAAAAGGCTTTTTTATGTATTCATCAGTTCCTTTTTGAAAACCATAAAGCTCATCATTTTCTGTAGTTTTTGCTGTAAGCATTATTATTGGTACATTGCTAATTTTTTTAATTTCTTCGCAAACTTCAATGCCAGTATAATAGGGCATCATTATATCTAATATCACTAGATGTATTGTAGTATCTTCGAAAAATTTTTCCAGTGCTTCTTTTCCATCAGATGCTTCAATAACTTCATAACCTTCATTAATTAAAAAATCTGATATTAATATTCGCATCCTCATTTCGTCGTCTGCTATTAAAATTTTTCTTTTCATAAAATCACCTCACAATAAAAATTCTACATATATTATGTTACAGCTATATCACATTTACTACAATAAAAAACTTTTTTTCTGTGATAATCTTGTCACATTGCAAGTGTAAAGTAGAGTCAAGTCAAGGAAATAAAAACTAACAAAAGCGGAAGGGAGGTTATATTTTGGATTTATTAAAAGCTGAGAGACATGAATTGAAATTTACAATAAGTAATATGGATGCACTTGTTCTTAGAAAAAGATTAGACAATGTGCTAAAAAGAGATAAAAACTGTATAGACAATAAATACAGCATAGCAAGTGTATATTTTGATGATTTTAGAAATGGAGCTTATATGCAAAAGGTAGATGGTGATTCTATAAGGCATAAATATAGAATTAGATATTATAATAATGACACTAGTTTTTTAAAATTAGAAAGAAAGTCTAAGGTTCATCAAATGACTATGAAGTTATCTGCAAAACTTACAGAAGATGAAGTGAAAGATATTTATAATGGTAATTACGAATTTTTAAAGGATAAAGAGGAAGACATATTTAAAGATTTTTATATAAAATTGTCTCATAATCAGATTAAGCCAAAAGTTATTGTTAAATATGAAAGAATTGCTTTTGTTCATCCAGTTGGAAATTTAAGAGTTACATTTGATTCTAATGTACGAACATCTAATAATCAGGTTAATATTTTTGATGACAATGTGACTTATGTACCGTCTATTGACAGCAATGAAACTATATTAGAGATAAAATTTAATGGAGTTTTGCCAGATCATATAAAAAGTCTTATTCAGACTGCAAATGTAATGGCTACTTCATCATCAAAATACGTTTATTCAAGAAAATACAATTATGAATTTTAGGAGGTATATTTATTATGTCATTTCAAGATATTTTTAAATCAAGTTTTTTAGAAAGTTCAACAGATCTATCGGTGGTAAGTATAGGCATTACATTGTTAATATCATTTTTGGTGGGATTCTTTATATTCCAAGTTTACAAGAAAACTTATCAGAGTGTTGTTTATACAAAAAGTTTTAATTTGTCATTAGTTATGATGACAATGATAACATCACTAGTAATAATGGCTGTTACTTCAAATATAGTTTTATCATTAGGAATGGTTGGAGCTTTAAGTATAGTTCGTTTCAGAGCAGCTATTAAAGACCCAATGGATATAGTATTTATGTTTTGGGCAATAGCAATTGGAATAGTAACTGGTGCAGGCTTATATCTACTTGCAATAGTTGGTTCTTTAATAATAGGATTGATACTTTATGTATTCAATTTAAATATGAAAAATGAGACACCATATCTTTTATTAATAAATTTCACAAAAGACGAGGCAGAAGCACAAGTTATAAACAAGATAAAATCAAAAGTGGACAAGTATGTTGTTAAATCTAAAACAGTTAACAGTTCTCAAATAGAATTAACTATTGAATTAAGAATAAAGAATGGAGAAATGGGCTTTGTAAACAGTTTAAATGAAATTGATTCTGTTTCAAATGCTATGCTTGTAAGTAGTAGCGAATTCTCTAATTAAATTGAGGGTGATTATATGAAGTGGATTAAGAGTGTTACAGCAGTAATAGTAGTGGCTTTAGTATTAGTTACTATAAACTTTATTTCAGGTAATTCAACGTCCACAACTGGTGATGAAAGTACTATTGTTGATACTGAAGTATTTCCTCATAATAAAGTTGTAGATGTAAATATTGAAATAGACGAAGATACATATCAGGATATGCTTGATAATGCTACTGCAGAAGAAATTGTTATGGCTGACATTACCTATAATGGAGAAACATTTAAAAATATAGGCATAAGGCCAAAAGGCAATTCTAGTTTAAGAGATGTAGCAAGTTCTGATAGCGACAGGTATAGTTTTAAAGTTGATTTTAATTATTATATTGATGACCAGAGTTTTGATGGTATAACTAAAATAAATCTAAATAATATATTTTCTGACCCATCTATGATGGCAGAGTATTTAGGGTATGAAATGCTTGATGAGTTAGATGTTGATTCTCCAAGAACCACATATGTTGCATTATCTATTAATGGTGAGTATTATGGTTTATACTTAGCTGCTGAACAAGTTAATGATTCATTTTTAATTGATCATTATGGTAGTGATAGCGGAGAATTATACAAACCGGATTCTGGCGTTGGAGCAGATTTAGCATATATATCTGATGATGGAGCTGACTATACAGGACTTTATCCTGAAAATATGGATGAATCCGATAATGAAGCTTTAGTAGAACTTATAAAAACAATAAATGATGGTGGCGATTTAGATTCTATATTTGATGTAGATTCGTTTTTGAAATATTTGGCAGTTAGTACTATGACTGTGCATCTTGATAGTTATCAAGGTGGAATGTTTCATAATTATTATCTATATAATAATGATGGAATATTCGAATGGATTCCTTGGGATTTAAATATGATTTTCAATGGTTTTCCAGGTTCTGGATTAACTGATACAGAAGCTATTGGATTTTTAATAGATGAACCAGTAAAAGGCTCTATGGAAAATTATCCTTTAGTTCAAGCTATTTTTGAAAATGAAGAATATGTTGCAAAGTATCATGAGTATCTTGAAACATTATCTGAAGGATACTTATCAGCTGATAATTTTGAAGAAAAAGTATTATCAGTTAGTGAAATGATAGATAGTTATGTTGAAACAGATCCAAGTTCATTTTATACTTATGGAGAATTTCAATCAGCTTTATATCAAGAAGATGGTGTTGGTTTGTTAAGTTTTGTTGAAAAGAGAGTCGAAAATGTAGCACAGCAACTTTCTGGAGAAATTCCAAGTACTAATAATGGAGAAGGTAATAGTGGTACAAGTGGAATGGGTGGTAATAAGATGGCTGGAGGAGATAGAGCTATGCCAACTGATACTACCAATTCAGAGATTCCTGAAGCAGTAGATGGAGAGATCCCTGAAGTGGTAGATGGAGAAATGCCAGAAACAGTAGATGGAGAAATGCAAAGACCAGCGCCTGTAGATGGTGAAATACCGGAAACAGTAGACGGACAGACACCAGAAACAGTAGATGGCGAAATGCCAGAAGCAGTAGATGGACAAATGCAAAGACCGGCGCAAGGTGATGGACAAATGCAAAGACCAGCGCCTGTAGATGGTGAAATACCGGAAACAGTAGATGGACAGACACCAGAAACAGTAGATGGCGAAATGCCTGAAGCAGTAGACGGAGAGATGCCAGAAGCTGTAGATGGACAAATGGGACCTGGAATGCAAGATCAGGCAACCAATCAGATGGATCAGCAAACTGCTGAAGATACAACGGCAACTACAGAAACTGCAAAAATGAGTACTAATGAAATTGTAGTAATAGTAGGTATGAGTTTTCTATTAATCTTAGCAAGTGTTTTCTTATCAAGAAAACATTAATTGGGGCCTGCCCCCTGTGTGAAAATGGAAAATGGAAAGTTAAGAGTAGCCTTAGGGCTACTCTTTTTATGAGTTGACAAAATCAAAATCAAACAGTATAATACATATATTCGCATATGGGTATATAAATACATAAACAAAAAATAATTAACAAGAAACGAAAGGAGTTTTACTTATGAAGAATAAAAATAAAATGTTGTTAGTGCTAGGATTAATGGCATTTTTAGCTAATGGAGATAATTATGCAGCAGCACCTTTATTAATTAATATTTCAAATGATTTGGGCATTTCAATAAGTACCGCTGCCATGTCAGTTACAGCATACATGTTATCTTTTGGCGTTTTTACTTTGATTTTCGGACCTTTGTCAGATAGATTTGGTAAAGTTAAAATAATAAATATAGCGGCAATAGGAACTGCAGTTTTTAGTATGCTTGGCGCTTTATCATTTAATTTACCTTCATTAATATTTTTTAGATCCATGAATGGTGCTTTTGGTGCTGGTATTTTTCCTGTTACAATGGCATTAGTTGGGGAAAGCTTTGATAATGAGAATAGGCAAAAGGCTCTTGGTAAAGTAATGGGATTAATGTTTCTTGGAGCTGCATCAGCTACTATTATAGGTGGAGTATTAGCATATTTTGGGTCATGGCGTTTAGTGTATCTAATTTATGGAATTGGTGAATTTGTACTTGCAATGGTTATGTTTAAGGTGTTAGAAAGAGACAAACCAGTGGTTAATAAACTTAATATTTTATCGGCTTACAAAAGTGCTTTATCAAATTGGAATTTTATGAGATTGGTTATTACTATATTTTTCGTAGGATTTTGTGTATTTGGGAGTTTTACTTATTCCGGTAGATTATTGCAAGAGGTAACAGGATTTAATGTTTTAATTGTTGGATTAATATTATCATTCTTTGGTATAGGGACTGTTATTGGCGGTAGAGTAGCACCAAAGGTAAGAAAAAAATTAAAAAATACTTTTTTAGTTTGGGCAGGCATTATTGGTAGTGTGTCACTATTTCTACTATCACATTTTGACAACATAGTGATATTGACAATTTCTCTTTTGGGATTTGGTATTGCATTCATTTTCATGCAATCAACACTTATTTCAACTGCGCAAGAAAAACTTCCTAAAATGAAAGGAACTGCAATGTCATTGGCATCATTTAATATGTTTGTAGGTGGGGCTGTGGGTACAACTGTAAATGGAATGATTATAAACTCTTATGGTACAGTCAGAATATTTTATAATGCTTCATATATAATTTTATTGGTGGGAATAATATCAGCTATTTTTATTTCTGGATTTCATCTAAAAAAAAGACAAATCTAATATAGTAAAAACAGGTTGTCCAAAAGGATAGCCTGTTTTATTTTTTGAGTAGGTTTTTATAATTTTTTAGCCCACTTTAAAATTTTGTTTTTATCTTCTTCGTTAGGGTGGTTAGTTTTTATTATGAACATTGATTTTCCA
>JBGUER010000061.1:0-16384 GCA_041821285.1 Clostridiaceae bacterium | reverse complement strand
GTAGTGGTATAAAGAATGGTGTTGTGATAGATATTGAAAATACCTCAAAATCCATTTCAGTTTGTATAAATCAATTAGAAAGAATGATAGATAAAGAGATAAGTGAAATATATTTATCTGTTTCTGATAAAGATTCCTTAAAGATAAAAAATAAAGGTGTGGTTTCCATTTCATCAAATGATATGGAAATAGCAACAAATGATGTTAATAGAGTATTAAATGCTGCTAAAGTATTATCAATTCCGTCCGATAAAGAGATAATAGATATAATTCCAATACAATATATTATTGATGGATATGATAATATTAAGGATCCTGTGGGAATGCGAGGAACCAGGATAGAAGTGGAAGCTGATTTGATATTGGCTAATTCAACATTAATAGATAATATTATAAAAAGTGTAAATAAAACTTCGTTAAAAGTTGTAGGAATAATATTGAATTCAAATGCTATGTTAAATGTGTTAACTAATGAAGAAAAGAAACTTGGATCTTGTGTTATAGATGTGGGTTTTCAATCTACAGATGTATATATATATAAAAATTCTCAGTTAAAAAAATATAAAAGAATTCCTTTAGGGGGAAATAATATTACAAATGATATTTCAATTTGTTTAAAAATATCATATAATGAAGCTGAGAAACTAAAACTTAAATATGGATGTCTAAATATGAATGATATCAATAAAGAAAAAATAATGCTACGGACTGATAATTATTTAGATGATATAGAAGTTGATTTAGATATGTTAAATCAAGTTATAGAGGCTAGGGTTGAAGAAATTTGTTTATTTATTAAAGAAATTCTAGTTCAGAGTGATTTTTATGAAGACATAACTGAATTAGTGCTAGTTGGAGGAGGCGTAGCGAATATTAAAAATATAGAAAATTACTTTTTAAATATTTTTAATAAGCCTGTTAGGATTAATTCTCCTAAATATGTAGGTGCTGCCAATCCTATATTTTCTTTGGCAATTGGAATTATAGAATATTATAAAGATAAAATTATTTTCAATGATGTTGATAGGGGAATTGACGAAAATGAAAATACTATGAACAAAATAAAAAGATTTTTTAGAAATCTTATATAATTAGGAGGAAATATCGTGCTAGATTTTGATTTGGATTTTCAACAATTTGCTCAAATAAAAGTTATTGGTTGCGGTGGTGGAGGCAATAACGCTGTAAATAGAATGATAATGGAAGGGCTTAAAAACGTAGAATTTATTGCTATAAATACAGATAAACAGGCATTGCTTATGTCACATGCATCACAAAAAATACAAATTGGTGATAAATTAACAAAGGGACTTGGAGCGGGAGCAAATCCTGAAATTGGTCAGAAAGCTGCTGAAGAAAGTAAAGAAGAAATTGAACAAGCTCTAAAAGGAGCTGATATGGTATTTATTACTGCTGGAATGGGTGGCGGAACAGGAACAGGAGCTGCACCAGTAGTAGCAGAAATCGCCAAAGCTATGGGGATATTAACTGTTGGAGTTGTAACAAAACCATTTCCTTTTGAAGGAAGAAAAAGAATGATGCAAGCAGAAATGGGAATTAAGAATTTAAAAGAGCGAGTAGATACTTTGGTTACTATACCTAATGAAAGATTATTAACCATGGTAGATAAAAAAACTTCACTTATGGATTCTTTTAAATTAGCAGACGACATATTAAGACAAGGTGTACAAGGAATAAGTGATCTTATTACTATACCAGGTTTAGTTAATCTAGATTTTGCTGATGTAAAAACTATTATGCTTGATGAAGGCATTGCACATATGGGTATTGGGTGCGCATCTGGTGACGATAGAGCACAGAAGGCTGCACAGCAGGCAATATCAAGTCCTCTTCTTGAAACCTCTATAGTAGGAGCTAAGGGCGTTTTACTTAATGTAACTGGTGGAAAAGATTTAGGACTTATAGAAATAAATGATGCTGCAGAAATAATTCAACAAGCAGCTGACCCTGACGCAAATATTATTTTTGGTGCTGTTATAGATGATAGCTTAAAAGAAGAACTAAAAATTACTGTTATTGCGACAGGATTTGAAGAAGGCAAAAAAGAGCATTTAATTAATAATGGTAATAAATATTCCAATGTGCCTACTGAAAATAAACAAGCTAAACAAGAAGCTGCACCAACTAAGGATATTAATGAAATAGATTTAGATTTTCCAGCTTTTTTAAGAAAGCAGAGAAATAAATAAGATTATGTAAGAAATTAGCTAATTTAGCTAATTTCTTATTTTTTTGATATTTTTTAAGATAAAAAACATTTGAGTTCCGCAATGAATTTGACAAAATATTAAAACATTAAACTATATAATATCTTTATGGGGGAATTAAAATGGTTATATATTTAGATGTTATATTATTTGAAAATTTTATTGTGGATTTTTTTCTTATACTTTTAACTGGCCAAATAACAAAATTAGAAATTAAGTATAAAAATATTTTTTTAGCATCAATTATTGGTAGTATTTACGTTTTATCAATAATATATGAAAATTTAAATTTTCTAACTAAAATGCCATTTAAAATAATTATAGTATTGCTAATGATTTCCATAGCTTTTAGAAACTGCGAATTAAAACTCAAAATCAAAACTTCGCTTGTATATGTGCTATTGTCTATGGCTTTAGCTGGATTATGTTTCTTTTTTAAATGTAGTTCTATAGATAATATATATTATTTTGAAAATTTAAAGAAATTTTCATTTAAGGGATTGGTTTTAGCACTTATGTTAGTTTATGTTTTTATTGTTAAATTGGTTTGTTTTATAAAACAAAGGGTATGTAATAATAAATTAATATATGATATAGAAGTTATAACTGAAAAAGAGGAATTAAAATTTAAAGCATTTTTAGATACAGGGAATAATTTAACTGAACCTGTGACAAATCTTCCTGTAATTATTGTAGATAAAAAAATATTGAACAAGTTTGAGCTGGATAAAGAGGATTTAGTTAAAATTCCTTTTAAAGATGTGTCAGGTGAGGGATTTTTAACGGCATTTAAACCTAAGTATATAAGAATTATTACAAAAGATAGGATATATAAAGAAAAAGCTTTTATTGCAATGAATAAATGTGATATGGATAAAAATAATGAATTTCAAGGGCTTATATCATTAAGAATATTAATTGATGGAGGAATAATATGTTAAAAGTTTTAGTGTATTTCAATGATTTATTTTTTAAATTTAGAATTGGATTTAAAAATGTATTTTATGTAGGTGGCAGTGATGCGCTTCCTCCTCCATTAACTAAAGAAGAAGAAGCAGTTTTAGTAAATAAAATAGAGCTTGGCGATGATAGTGTCCGTTCAATATTAATTGAAAGAAACATAAGACTTGTAGTATATATAGCTAGGAAATTTGAAAATACTGGTATATTCATAGAAGATTTAATTTCTGTTGGAACTATTGGACTTATTAAGGCAGTAAATACTTTTGCACCAGAAAGAAAGATAAAGCTGGCTACTTATGCATCAAGATGTATAGAAAATGAAATATTGATGTATCTTAGAAGAAATAGCAAGGTAAAGGCAGAGATATCTTTTTATGAACCGCTTAATATTGATTGGGATGGAAATGAATTATTACTATCCGATATATTAGGAACGGATAATGATGAAGTATACAATATTTTAGAAGATGAAGTGGATAAAGAATTATTATCAATAGCGTTAAGTAATTTAAATTTGAGAGAAAAAGAAATAGTGCAATTAAGATTTGGGTTAAACGGAGAAATTGAAAAAACTCAAAAGGAAGTAGCTGACATGTTAGGTATTTCTCAGTCCTATATATCAAGACTAGAAAAACGAATAATAATACGATTAAGAAAAGAAATGAATAAAATGATATAAGATTATTAAGTATAAAATAGCTTCTAAAGGAAATAATAATAATAATGTAATTTTCTTAAGGGGCTGATTTTATGATTACTAATAAAGTTGAGATTTGCGGAGTAAATACGTCAAAACTTCCTGTTTTAAAAGAAAAGGAAATGGTTGATTTGATGCTTAGAATAAAAAACGGTGACGTTTCTTGTAGAGAAAAATTTATAAAGGGAAATTTAAGACTTGTATTAAGCGTGATTCAAAGATTTAATAATAGAGGAGAAAATGCTGATGATTTATTTCAAGTTGGATGCATTGGACTTATTAAATCAATTGATAATTTTGATTTAAAACATAATGTTAAATTTTCCACTTATGCGGTGCCAATGATTATTGGAGAGATAAGAAGGTATTTAAGAGATAATAATTCCCTTAGAGTTAGTAGGTCTTTAAGGGATATAGCTTATAGAGCACTTCAAGCAAGAGATCATCTTATTAATATAAATAATAAGGAACCTAGTGTGTCTGAAATAGCAAAAGAATTAGATTTGCCACGAGAAGAAGTTGTGTTTGCGTTAGATGCAATACAAGATCCTGTTTCATTGTTTGACCCTATATATCATGATGGTGGCGATGCAATATATGTAATGGATCAAATAAGTGATACAAAAAACATAGATGACAGTTGGCTTGAAAATATAAGTATAAAAGAGGCTTTAAAAAAATTATCACCAAGAGAAAAATTAATTCTTAATATGAGGTTTTTCCGTGGTAGAACGCAAATGGAAGTAGCGGATGAGATTAATATATCCCAAGCACAGGTATCTCGTCTTGAAAAGACTGCATTAAAGCATATGAAAAAATATGTGTAAATTTACCATCAAATAAGACTGGAAACAGTCTTATTTTTTATATGACCTATTAATTTTAAAGAATATTAGTAGCATCTTTCACATATAAGTAAAAATAGAGGAAATTATATATAGGGGTGGTATTGTGGAAAATAAAGAAAAAATGTTTTCTATTAATAATTTAAAGACTATGGAGGTAATAGATATAAATACTGGTACAAAGCTTGGTTATATAAGAGATTTTGTTATTGATACTAGTGAATATTTAATAAAGTCTATTATCATTCCATCAAATAATGTTTCTTTTTTTGGGAAAGTTAGCAATATAGAAATACCATGGAGTAAAATAGAAAAGGTTGGAAATGATGTTGTATTGGTGGATGGAAGTGAATTAATAGAAGATATTAATGAGTAGAAATTAAATACTATTTTAGTGTATAATAAATAGAGATACAAAACAAAAGGATGTGATTTAAATGAAATGTCCATTTTGCAATTATACTGAAAGCAAAGTAATAGATTCAAGAGCGACAGAAGATGGTACAAACATTAGACGTAGAAGAGAATGTTTAAACTGCAATAAAAGATATACAACATATGAAAGAGTAGAAGATATTCCTGTTTTAATTATTAAAAAAGATGATAGTAGGGAATATTTTGATAAAAGTAAAATTATAAATGGGTTGATGAAAGCTTGCCAGAAAAGGCCAGTTTCTAGAAAAGATATCGAAAACATAGCCGAGGAAATAGAAAAAAAACTTAGTAATGATATGGTAACTGAAGTTAAATCAGAAACAATAGGTGAAATGATAATGGATAGTTTAAAAGAAATAGATGAAGTATCTTATGTTAGGTTTGCTTCTGTGTATAGACAATTTAAAGATATAAATACATTTATGGAAGAAATAAATAGGCTATTAACTAATAAATCAGATAAATAATATTTGGAGGAACTTTTATGAGTAATGAAAAAATTTTAATTGTAGATGATGAAGAGCATATAAGAGAACTTATAAGTTTTAATCTAAATAGTAATGGCTATAAAACTATTTCCGCAGACAATGGATTAGATGCTCTTAAATTAGTGCAAGAGGAACAAATACAACTTATTGTTTTGGATTTAATGCTTCCTGGAATGGATGGATATGAAGTTTGTAAAAAATTAAGATATGATCCTAATACAAAAGATATTCCTATAATAATGCTTACAGCTAAAAGTGAAGAAATTGATAAAATTTTGGGATTAGAACTTGGAGCAGATGACTATATGACCAAGCCTTTTTCTATAAGGGAACTTCTTGCAAGAGTTAAAGCAATATTGAGGAGAACGGCTACTAAAACAATTTCAAATACATTTTATTTTGGAGAAATTAGTGTAGATTTTGAAAAACATAGAGTGATTAAAAACAAAGAAAATATAGATTTAACTTTGAAAGAGTTTGAACTTTTAGAAATATTGATAAAAAATAAAGGTAGAGTTGTGACCCGTGATTTTCTTTTAGATAAAATATGGGGATATGAATATATAGGAGAAACTAGAACTGTTGATGTACATATAAGACATCTTAGACAAAAGATAGAAGTTGATGATGGTGCACCTAAGTATATTGAGACTATTAGAGGAATTGGATATAGATTTAATTGGGGTGATTAATCATGAAAAAAAAGCTTATGATTTCTATGATATCTATTTTAACTATAAGTATTCTTATAGTTACTTTTCTTTTTATAAGTATAGAAGGTTATCAAAATGAAAAATACGCAGTTAATAATTTAAAAATTAATAACGATATAGCATATAACCTAATAAATGAAAATGAAGAACAAGTAGATGCAATTTTAAAAAAAAATTATAGAAAAGTAGATTTAAGGGTAACATATATAGATAGCACTGGAAAGGTTGTAGGGGATTCTGATGTAGATATTTCAATTCTTGATAGTCACTATAATCGAGAGGAGATAAAAAAAGCAAGACAAAAAAATTCAGGATACAGTATTCGAAAAAGTGATACTACCGGTTTAGATATGCTTTATTATGCTACTGAATTAGATAATGGATATTATATAAGAAGTTCTATGCAAATTGAAAATGGGATTAGTATTAATAAAAACTATATTACATATTATGTTATTACTATAATAGCTGTTTTAGCTTTAGCTATAGCCATGGTGTCTAAAGTATCTTATTATATAACTAGACCGATAGAGGAATTAAAATTTGTAACTTCTAAAATAGCTGATGGTGATTTGAATAGAAAATCTAATATAGTTTCTGATGATGAAATAGGAGAGCTTAGTAAGATATTTAATGTTATGACAGAAAAATTAAAAAATACTATAGAAGATACTGTAGATAAACAAAATAAAATCGAAGCTATATTAAAAAGCATGGACAGTGGGGTAATAGCTGTAGATGTGAATTATAAAATCTTGATGTTTAATCCTTTTTCCCAAAGGATGTTTGAAATAGAAAAAAACGTTATAGGAGAAAATTTAGTAACTGTTATAAAGGATTTAAAATTAACAGATATAATAAAGAATAGAAATAATGAATATGTGGAATATGAGCTTAACTATCCAATTGAAAAAATAATTAGAATAAAAACAACACCAGTTATAAATGGAAACACAACAATAGGTTGGGTTACAGTTATGCAAGATATTACAGATATAAAAAGGCTTGAAAATTTAAGATCTCAATTTGTGGCTAATGTATCTCATGAACTAAAAACTCCTTTAACATCTATAAAAGGTTTTGCGGAAACATTAAAGGACGTAGATGACCAAAATACAAGAATAAAATTTTTAAACATTATAAATGAGGAATCCGATAGGCTCACAAGGCTTATAAATGATATTTTGATTTTATCAGATTTAGAAAATATGAAGGAAATAGAATGTGAAAATATTTATGTTGAAAGAAATATTGAAAATGTTTTTAATTTAATGAAAAAAGGAGCAGCGGATAAAAATATAAACCTAATAAACGAAGGTAATTGTAAAGTTTATGTTAAGGGAAATGAAGATAAATTCAAACAAATGCTTATAAATCTTATAGATAATGCAATAAAATATACAGATAACAATGGAGAAGTTAAGATAATATCAGAAATTTTGGATGATAGATGCGTAATTTCCATTGTGGATAATGGAATTGGAATAGGTGAAAAACATGTTAATCGATTGTTTGAAAGGTTTTATAGAGCAGATAAAGCTAGATCCCGGGCAAGAGGAGGAACAGGGCTTGGTCTTGCTATAGTGAAGCATATAGTGATTTCTATGGACGGAAACATAAGGGTAGAAAGCAAAATTTCTAAAGGAAGTAAGTTCATAGTATCTTTACCTATTTATGAAGTGGATTAGTCCACTTCTTTTTTTTATGAATAGAAATTAATATTCTATTAATACTAATTAACATAAAGCAAATATTTCTATAACATATATGGATTATGATGTAATAGTAGATTAAATAAAAAAACGGAGGTAATATTTTTATGAAAAAGAAAAATATTAAAATTTTAATATCAGGATTAGCGGTTGTTTTATCATTAGGATTATTTGCTGGTTGCGGAACAACTAGTACTGATACAGATTCAAGTGCATCTGATAAATTAGAAGGTACAGTATCTGTTGTAGGTTCAACTTCAGTTCAACCATTAGCACAAGCTATAGCAGATGAGTTTGAAAGCGTTGAACCAGGAATAAAAATAGATATTCAAGGGGTAGGTTCAACAGCAGGAGTTACAGCAATTCATGATGGCACATGTGATATAGGAACTGCTTCAAGAAAGCTAAAAGGCAATGAAACTGGATACGGATTAGATGAACATATAATTGCTTATGATGGAATAGGAGTAGTAGTTAATCCAAGTAATAAAGTTTCTGATTTAACAACTGAGCAAATTAAAGACATATTCGAGGGAAAAATAACTAATTGGAGTGAAGTTGGCGGAGCTGACGATGATATATTAGTAGTAAGTCGTGAAGATGGTTCAGGAACTAGAGGAGCCTTTGAAGAATTAATGGAATTAATAGATAGTGATAAAGTTAGTACAGTAGTTGCTAATGCACTAATAGCTGATAGTAATGGAGCAGTAAAAGCAAATATAGCATCTAAAGAAAATGCTATAGGATATATGTCTTTAGGAATGATAGATGATTCAGTTAAGAAAACCATGGTAGATGGAATAGAAGCAACTGATGCTAACATTATTGCAGGTGAATACAATGTATCGAGACCATTTTTAATGTTAACAAATGGAGAAGTAAATGAAATAACTCAAGCTTATTTAGATTTTATAATGAGTGATGCAGGTCAAAAGATTGTATCAGAAGAATATATTACAGTAAGCAAGTAAGCAGATAAGTGTTGATGGGGGATGCACAAACAGTGCAGTTCTCCATTTTATCTATTTTTTTTAGGAGGATGAATAATGAAAAAAGGGGAATCAACTGTAAAAAAAGATATAGATAATAATTCCCACTTGAATATGGATGGAAATAAGAAAAGTCAATTTATTGAAATTGTAATGAAATATTTCTTCTTAATATGTGCATTAATTGCTATATTAAGTGTTTTTATTATAACTGTCTTTATCTTTATTAAGGGGGGACCAGCTATATTTAAAATAGGACCTATAAATTTTCTGTTTGGTTCTAAATGGGCTCCTTCAGGTGAATTATATGGAATATTGCCTATGATTTTAGCATCTATTTATGCTACATTAGGAGCTATAGTTATTGGTGTCCCTATTGGAATATTTACAGCAGTCTTTTTGTCTGAAATAGCACCTGAATTTTTAACCAAAATAATAAGGCCAGCAGTGGACTTATTAGCAGGAATTCCATCTGTTGTTTACGGTTTTTTTGGACTTTTGGTTTTTGTTCCAATAATTAATGATAAATTTGATAATGGTGGAAATAGTTTGCTAGCAGCAATGATAATTCTTGGAATTATGATTTTACCAACTATTGTTAGTATTTCAGAATCTTCTATAAAGGCTGTGCCAACGGAATATAAAGAAGGATCATTGGCACTTGGTGCATCGCATATACAAACAATATTTAAAGTAATATTGCCAGCTGCCAAATCTGGAATTTTCACAGCAGTTATTTTGGGAATAGGTCGTGCAATAGGTGAGACTATGGCTGTTATTTTAGTTATAGGTAATACTCCACTAATACCAACTGCATTAACTGATAGAGCTAGGACATTAACAGCTAATATAGCACTTGAAATGGGTTATGCTCAAGGGCTTCAAAGGGAAGCTTTGTTTGCAACAGGAGTAATACTATTTTTATTTATCATGTTGCTTAATCTCATATTAACCTTTGCTAAGAAAAGGGCGGGTGAATAAAATGAATAAAAATAGGAAGTTAAAAGACATAATAATGTATGGTTTAATATATTTATCAGCATTTATTACATTTGGTGTTTTAATTTGGATATTAGTTTATATAGTATCTAATGGTATAGGAGCGCTTAATTTTAAATTTATATTTTCTGATGCAAAAGATGGTGGGATATTACCTATGATTATAAGCACGATTTATGTAGTGATATTGTCTATAGTGATATCAACACCTATTGGAATCGGAGCCGCTATTTATTTGGTCGAATATGCAAAACCAGGTAAATTAGTAAGGCTGATAAGGTTCGCTACAGAAAGCCTAGCAGGTATTCCCTCTATTATATTTGGATTATTTGGTATGCTATTCTTTGTAACAACTTTAAAACTTAGGTTTTCTATATTATCAGGAGCGCTTACTCTTAGTATTATGGTTTTACCAACTATTGTAAGAACTACGGAAGAAGCTTTGAAATCAGTTCCTGATATATTTAGAGAGGGAAGCTATGGTCTTGGAGCATCAAAGCTTAGGACTATTGTAAAAATAGTACTGCCTTCTGCAGTTCCAGGTATTTTATCAGCTGTAATTTTAAGCATAGGACGTATTGTTGGAGAAACAGCTGCTTTAATGTTTACAGCAGGTAGTGTGCCAAGGGTGCCAAGTTCAGTTATGAATTCAGGAAGAACTCTTTCAGTTCATTTGTATTTACTTGTTAAAGAAGGTATATCCTTCGAAGGAGCATTTGCTACTGCCACTATTTTAGTCGTTTTTGTAGCTATATTAAATTGGATAGCAGCATCTATAGCTAAAATTTTTAAAAGAATATAATATATTAGTTGGAGGATGGAATATGAATAATTCTAAAATATTGGTTAGAAATCTAGATTTGTTTTATAGTGAATTTCAAGCTTTAAAAAGCGTAAATTTAGAAATACCAGAAAATCAAGTTACCGCTTTGATAGGACCGTCAGGTTGTGGTAAATCAACATTTCTAAAAACAATAAATAGAATGAATGATTTGGTAGAAGGGGTTAAAATAACTGGCGAGGTAAAATTAGACGATGAAGATATATATGGACAAATAGATGTTATAAAATTAAGGAAAAGAGTGGGTATGGTGTTTCAAAAACCTAATCCTTTTCCTATGAGTATATATGATAATATAGCCTATGGACCTAGAACCCATGGAATTAAGAAAAAGGCTGTTTTAGATGAGATAGTAGAAAAAAGTCTTAAAGATGCTGCTATATGGGATGAAGTAAAAGATAGAGTAAAAAAGAATGCTTTAGGTTTATCAGGTGGACAACAGCAAAGAATATGTATTGCAAGAGCATTAGCTACGCAGCCTGAGGTTTTGCTTATGGATGAACCTACATCGGCACTAGATCCTATTTCAACTTTAAAAATAGAAGATTTAGTTGCTGAGCTTAAAAAGAAATATACTATAGTTATTGTTACTCATAATATGCAACAAGCCGGAAGAATATCTGATAATACTGCTTTTTTCTTAAATGGAGAAATTATAGAATCTGGGAAAACGGAAGATATATTTTATAAACCTTTAGATAAAAGAACAGAAGATTATATAACAGGAAGATTCGGCTAAAAGATTCTAGTAATATATTTATAGGAGCGTGATATTGTGACAAGAGAAAGTTTTGATAAAGAACTAGGACTGTTAAATGAAGATTTGCTAAAGATGGCTTTGCTTACAAAGGAACAAATGCATAATGCTGTGGTAGCTTTAGTTGAACAAGATGGTGAATTGGCAGAAAAAGTTAAAGAACAAGATGATGTAATTGATAATTTGCAACAAGAAATAGAAGATAAGTGTATTAAATTAATAGCAAAAGAACAGCCTTTAGCTATAGATTTAAGAACTATATTTTCTACAGCTAAGATAACACAAGACCTTGAAAGGATGGCAGACCACGCTGTTGATATAGCTAGGATAGTTATTCGATTAAAGGATGAAAAATATATAAAACCTTTAGTAGATATACCTAAAATATCAAAAATAGTTGAGAAAATGATTTCTTCATCTATTGCAGCTTTTATAGATAAAGATATAGTTGAATCATACAAAATATGTAAAATGGACGATGAAATAGACGAATTATATAGGTCGATTTTTTCTCAACTATTATACTTAATGTCAAAAGATATGAGTATAACAAATCAAGCCAGCCAGCTCTTATTTGTTATAAAATATTTAGAAAGAGTAGCTGATCATGCTACCAATATTTGTGAAGGAACAATATATTTAGTTACAGGTGAATATGAGTCATTAAACAGGTAAACCTCTTATTAGAGGTTTTTTTATTGACTAAAATTACTGGATAATGTAATATAACTAAGTTAGGATATAAATTTAAAGGAGGAAAAAATGAAAAATAAAATATCAAAAGTTGAAAAAGGTAGCATCGCAGAAGAAGTTTCCATAGAAATAGGAGATTATTTGTTAAAAATTAATGATAATGAAGTAAAAGATATTTTAGATTATAAATTTTTAGCCTCTGATGATTATTTAGTGCTTGAGATAGAAAAAAAAGATGGTGAAATATGGGAAATAGAAATAGAAAAGGACTATGATGAAGAATTAGGTTTAGAATTTGAGGAATCATTATTAGATAAAGCTAAATCATGTAGTAATAAATGTATATTTTGTTTTATTGATCAACTGCCAGATGGAATGAGAGATACATTATATTTTAAAGATGATGATTCTAGGCTTTCATTTTTACAAGGTAATTTTGTTACTTTAACTAATTTAAAAGACGATGAAATAGAACGTATAATAAAATATAGAATAAGTCCTATAAATGTGTCTGTGCACACTACCAATCCTGAATTAAGGAAAAAAATGTTGAATAATAGATTTGCAGGTAACGTGTATGAAAGATTAAAAAAATTCAAAGATGCAGGAATAGAGGTAAATTGTCAAATAGTAAGTTGTATAGGGTTTAATGATAAGGAAGAATTAGTAAAGACTGTAGAAGATTTAGCTGCACTTTATCCTTCAGTTAGGAACGTAGCAGTTGTTCCCTTCGGTTCCACTAAATATAGAGATGGCTTAACTTGTGTACCTTTATATGATGAAAAAACAGCTTTAGATGAAATAGAAAGGATTAGTAGCCTTCAAAAGAAATACTTAAAACAATTTGGAACTCCTTTTGCATGGCTTGCTGATGAATTTTATGTTTTGGCTAAAGAAGATGTTCCAAGCTACGAGTTTTACGGTGGGTTTGAACAATTAGAAGATGGAATTGGAATGATTTCGCTTTTGAGATATAATATAGAAGATACTATTGATGATTTAGTTAAAGATAGAAAAGGAAGTTTTACTTTTATAACTGGTGAATCTGCTTATGAAGAAATAAATAAAATAATTAAGAAAATAAAAGATAAAAATCCTAAATTAGATATTAACTGTTACAAGATAAAAAATAATTATTTTGGTGAAACTATAACTGTAGCAGGACTTTTAACTGGTGTAGATGTAATTAATCAGTTAAAAGATAAAAAGGTTAATGATAATATTATAATGACTGATAATATGTTTAGAAAAGGTTATGAACTAAGTGAAAGTAATGAGCAAATAATGCTTGATAATATTACTATACAAGACATAGAAAAAAGGTTAGAAAGAAAAGTTTTAGTTATAAGTTATAGTGGTGAAGATACAATAAAAATAATAAATGAAAATACGGAGGTTTAATAAGAATGGGAAAACCAATAGTTGCAATAGTTGGAAGGCCTAATGTGGGCAAATCTACTCTTTTTAATAAATTAGCAGGTAAAAGGATAGCTATAGTTGAGGATACACCAGGGGTTACGAGAGACAGAATTTATGCACAAGCTGAGTGGGTTAATAAGCAATTTACTATAATAGATACAGGCGGAATAGAACCTAAAAATGATGATATTATAGTAGCTCAAATGAGAAGACAGGCTGAAATCGCTATCGAAATGGCAGATGTAATTGTATTTTTAGTGGACGGAAGAGAAGGGCTTACAGATGCTGATAACGCAGTTGCACATATGCTAAGAAAGAGTCAAAAACCAGTAGTTTTAGTAGTTAATAAAATAGATAAATTAAAAGATGAGTTAAATATATTTGAATTTTATAATTTAGGAATAGGTGATCCTGTTAGTATATCTTCAGCTCAAGCTTTAGGGCTTGGTGATATGTTAGATGAGATAGTTAAATTCTTTCCTGAAGGCAATGTTGATGAGGAACTAGATGAAAGGATTAGTATAGCAATAGTTGGGAAACCTAATGTAGGAAAATCGTCTCTCATAAATAAGCTTTTAGGTGAAAATCGAGTTATAGTATCTGATATACCAGGAACTACTAGAGATTCTATAGATTCATATCTTGACACAGAAGAAGGTAAGTTTACTTTAATAGATACAGCAGGCTTAAGAAGAAAAAGTAAGATAAAGCAGGAAATAGAAAGATATAGTGTGGTAAGAACTTTAGCTTCTGTAGAAAAAGCAGATGTTTGTATTTTAATGATTGATGCAACTGAAACCATATGTGACCAAGATGAAAAAATCATAGGTTATGCTCATGAAATGGGAAAAGCTATTATGGTTATAGTAAATAAATGGGATTTGATTGAAAAAGATACAAAAACAATGGAAAAATATAAAGAAAGTTTAAAAGCAGGATTATCATTTATGTCATACGCACCATTTTTATTTATATCAGCTAAAACAGGAAGAAGAGTTCAAAAGGTTCTTGAGATGTCAAAAGAATGTTACATGAACTATTCAAAAAGGATCACTACAGGGGTTTTAAATGAAGTAGTAAATCAAGCTGTTATGATGAATGAACCTCCAATATCCTCTGGAAAAAGATTAAGAGTATATTACGGAACTCAAGTTGCTACAAAACCACCTACTTTTATCTTATTTGTTAATGATTCTAGTGCTATACATTTTTCTTATGCTAGATATTTAGAAAATAGAATTAGAGATAGTTTTGATTTTTCAGGAACAGGAATAAGAGTTATCTTCCGAGAAAGAGATGATAAAAAATGATTGAAATAACTGTTTTAGGAGCTGGAAGTTTTGGAACTGCATTATCTATTATTCTAGCTAATAAGGAATATAAAATTAAAATATGGGATAGAAACAAGGAAGTTGTTAATGGTATAAATGAAAAACATAAAAATGTAAAATACCTTAAAGAAATTAAACTTCCCCAAAATATAGTGGCATATGAAAATATTCAAGAAGCTTTATGTGGTTCTTCCTATGTAGTTTTAGCAGTTCCTTCAAAAGCAGTTAGGGAAGTATCAAATAAAATAAAAGA
Source organism: Clostridiaceae bacterium (assembly GCA_041821285.1). Classification (GTDB taxonomy): domain Bacteria; phylum Bacillota; class Clostridia; order Clostridiales; family Clostridiaceae; genus JAJBWD01. The sequence continues at coordinate 1,021 of JBGUER010000061.1, read as the reverse complement.
TTATATATATAAGGATGCTATTGTTGTAAATTTAGCTAAGGGATTAGAAGATAAAACTTATAAGACTATGTCTGAGGTAATAGAAGAAAATCTGATAAATAATCCTGTAGTAGTTTTATCAGGACCAACTCATGCTGAAGAACTTGCAAAATCACTTCCTACAGTAATAGTTGCTTCTTCAAAAGATATGCAGTATGCAATAAAGGTTCAAGACCTTATTATGAATGATTATTTTAGAGTGTATACTAATCCGGATTTAATTGCTGTAGAAATAGGAGGAGCAGTTAAGAATATTATAGCTTTAGCTGCTGGAATATCTGATGGAATAGGCTATGGAGATAACACAAAAGCAGCTTTATTAACTAGAGGAATGCATGAAATAGTTCGAATTGGAACTAGCCTTGGAGGAAAAAAAGAAACTTTCTCAGGACTTAGTGGATTTGGAGATTTAATAGTAACTTGTACTAGTATGCATAGTAGAAATAGAAGGGCTGGAATATTAATCGGCAAAGGATATTCTATGGAAAAAACTCTTGAAGAAATAGGAATGGTAGTTGAAGGAATAGATGCATGCAAAGCTTTTTACAATTTTAAAGAAATTAAAAATTTGGATATGCCAATAACTGATGCTTTATATAAAGTTTTATTTCAGGGGAAAGATCCAAAAGAAGCTGTTTTTGAACTTATGACAAGAGATAAAAAAGCAGAATATATTTAAATATTTATAGTTAAGCGCCTAACTCAGGTGCTTTTTTTTTATTTTTTTCTAGCTATCACATAAGAACTTATGAAGTAGTATATTAATAAAGAAGGGAAAGTGATGACATGAACATTTATGATATAAGAAAACTGGTTTATGGTTTGGAGTATCCTGTTCCTTTGAAAAATGGTAGTATGAGAACCTCTATTAATTTTGATAATGCAGCTACTACTCCTATTTTAAATTTTGTGTTAGATGAGGTGAAAAAATTTTTATTAGTATATTCTTCTGCTCATAGGGGATATGGTTATAAATCCAAGC
>JBGUER010000060.1:0-16398 GCA_041821285.1 Clostridiaceae bacterium | reverse complement strand
AGATACAGCTGAATATGGTGATTATGTAACTGGAAAAAGAATAATAACTGATGATACAAGAGCCGAGATGAAAAAAGTTTTAGCTGAAATCCAAGATGGAACCTTTGCTAGAAACTGGCTTGTTGAAAATAAAGTTAATAGACCTTTCTTTAATGCTAAAAGAAAGCAAGAACAAAATTTAGGAATAGAAAAAGTTGGAAAAGAGCTTAGAACTATGATGAGCTGGAATCCTGAAAATAAATAAAAATAAGGGTGTGAATATATGATAGGAGCAAAAATATTAGTTGAATGTCTAAAAAAGCAGGGTGTAGACATTATATTTGGATTCCCTGGTGGGGCAGTTTTGCCTATATATGATGAACTCTATAAAGAAAAAGATATAACCCACATACTAACTGCTCACGAACAAGGAGCAACCCATGCCGCTGATGGATATGCTAGATCAACTGGTAAAATTGGCGTTGTTATTGCTACATCAGGGCCTGGAGCAACAAATACTGTTACAGGTATAGCAACTGCTTATATGGACTCTGTTCCTCTTATAATATTCACTGGACAGGTACCAACATCACTTCTTGGGAAATCTTCTTTTCAAGAGGTTAATATTACTGATATTACTAAATCTATAACTAAGAAAAACTATATAGTAAAGGATGCTAAACAACTTCCATTTATTATTAGCGAAGCTTTTAGTATTGCAAAATCTGGTAAACCAGGCCCTGTACTTATTGATTTACCAAAAGATATTCAAATACAGGATGCTTATTATGATGCTTCCATGCATACAGAATACCATTCAAATTCAAAAGAATTTATACCTAACATTTTAGAAAATACACTTAAAGCAGCTGCTAAAGCTATTAATAATAGTAAAAAACCCGTTATTTATGCTGGCGGCGGAGTAAATATATCAGGTGCTAATGAAGAACTTCTAAAATTTTCCGAAAAAATCAAAGCACCAGTAACTTTATCTTTGATGGGAATGGGGGCGTTCCCCGGGAATAATAAGAATTATATGGGTATGGTTGGTATGCATGGAAGTAAGTATTCAAATTATGCAGTTTCAGAAAGTGATCTTTTAATTGCTATTGGTGCCAGATTTAGTGATAGAGTAATAAGTAAAGTTGAATCATTTGCACCAAATGCAAAAATTATTCATATAGACATTGATCCTATGGAATTTGGTAAGAATATTGGGGTAGACTATGCTCTTTTAGGAGATGTTAAAAAGGTATTAAATGATCTTAATAACCTTATTGATGAAAAAGAAGAAAACGGTTGGAATGCGCAAATTGAAAAATGGAAAAATGAATTTCCATTAAAACTAGACAAAGTTGGAGATTTAAGTCCAAAATCTATATTAGAAACTCTATATAATTTAACAAATGGAGACTGCATAATATCTACAGAAGTTGGTCAAAACCAAATTTGGGCCGCTCAATTTTTTAAATATATAAATCCAAGAACATTTGTATCTTCTGGCGGTCTTGGAACTATGGGCTTCGGTCTTGGTGCATCCATTGGTGCTAAACTTGGTAATCCTCACAAAAAAGTAATAAATATTGCAGGTGATGGTAGTTTTAAAATGAATTCAACAGAACTTGCTACTATATCTCGATATAATATACCTATTATTCAAATAGTTTTTAATAATCATGCTCTTGGTATGGTTAGACAATGGCAAGATATGTTTTATGACAAAAGATACTCTAGCACAACTTTATACGATGATGTGGATTTTGTTAAACTTGCCTATGCTTACGGAATTTCAGCTTATAAAATCACAAAAGATGAAGAAATAGAAGATATATTAAAATTAGCTTTAAATGAAAAAGGACCTGTTTTAATAGAATGTGTTATTGATAATAACGAAAAAGTTTTCCCTATTGTTCCACCTGGTGCAGCTATTTCTAAATGCATTGAGTGAACTTAAGTATATATAAAAAAGCTACTTATATTAAAATGGACCCTATGTCAAGGACATTTTAATAATAGTAGCTTTTTTATCTTCTATGACCTCTTCCTCTTCTACATTGTCTACATAAGTACGAATCTTTAGTGCATGGCTCTAATAACTCACCACAATTAGGACAAATCTCATTATGTCCTATCTTTTGATTTCCAATCTCTATTTCACTGCCACAATAAGAACATTTTATTGTACAAGTATCAAGCTTATAATTCCCACCATCTATATGAAGCTTTTTCCCATTAATAATACTTTCAGCTACTTTATATCTGGCGTCTTTATATATTCTTTGAAATGTAGACCTTGCTACATCCATTATTTTAGCACATTCTTCTTGGTCAAGATCCTCAATATCCATAAGTCTTAAACTTTCTACTTCTTCAATAGATATTATTATTTCCTCGGTTGTATTATTTTCATAAGGTCCAAAATTTTTATAATCTGGTACATTAAACACTCTTCTATTTTTCCTAGGCCTTACCATAATAAAACTCCTTTCAAAATATAATGGATAACACAAAGTATTGTATTATCCATTACATTCTACACCTTAAACTACTTTTCTCCAAATTTATTTATTTCTTCTTTAATGTAGTTTAGTCTTTCTTCTAAGGCTTCTTTTTCCATGTTGAGAGAATCTTCGTTACTATAATTATCGTAGCTACTTCGAAAAAATCTATTACCTATTCCTCTTCCTGCTCCTCTTCCTAATCCTCTTCCATAGAAAGAATCTCCTCTGCAAGTACCCATTCTTCTTCCTGTAAATGGGCCTTCTCCTCTTGGACCTGTTCCATTTAATCCTGGCATGATATCGCCTCCTTTTGGGTATATGTTCATTACAACTATATTATACATCATTATGGGTATATGTCAATAACTATTTTAAAAAAAGATGGATTTCTCCATCTTTACATATATTTTTCCGCTATTTTAGCAAGGGGACTTCTTTCTACTTGTTTTAAAGTAATATGGCCTGTAATATTTGATTTTTTCATCTTTTCCACAGTATAAACAAGACCATTTGATTTCGCGTCTACTAAAACATTATCTATTTGATTATCCGTTGGATCTCCTAAAAAAATAAATTTTGAATTAAACCCTGCACGAGTTAACATAAGCTTTGCAAGATGAGGTGTTATTTCTTGTGCCTCATCTACTATAACTAAGGCATCTGTAAATGTTCGTCCTCTCATATAAGAAAATGTTTTTGTTTCTATTATTCCTTTTTCCCTATAGATATTAATAAATTCATCTACATTAAAATCTTGTTTTTTTGAATTTTTATTAAGCATTATATTTTCTATAGCGTCATAAAAACTCCCCATCCATGGTCTTAATTTTTCAGCTTCGGTTCCAGGCAAAAATCCTATATCAGGTCCTGCTGAAACAACCGGTCTTACAAAAACTATTTTTCTATAAATACCTTTCTCTAAAACTTTCTCTAAAGCTACTGCTGTGGACAATATAGTCTTGCCTGATCCTGCAGCTCCTGTTATTGAAACAAAATTTATACTAGTATCCATTAATAATTCAAAGGCCATCTTTTGTTCTAAATTTATTGGTTTTAAACCAAAAGCTTCTTCATTTGAATATTTTAATCCTATTATTTTTTCTCCATTATATTTTGCTAATATTTCATTACTCATTGTGTCTAAACTCTTTATATGAATAAATTCGTTTGGGAATATTTTTTCTTTATATTCTTTTGGCAGCTTTATTCCATCCTTGTTTATATTTGCAATTTCATTTGATGGTAAATAAAAACTAGTATATCCTTTATATAAAGTATCTGTTTCTATTTTATCATTTTTATAATCTTCAACTTTTATTCCTAAAGCTTCTCCCTTTATTGCCATATATAGGTCTTTTGTAACTAAAATTGTTTGTATATCTTTATTTTCATCTTGTATATTTCTTGTTATAGCTAAAATTTTAGTATCATTTTTATTTTTATCCATACCATCTGGAATAGTAGTTGTATCCATATGGTCTATTTCTATCCTTAATATTCCTCCTGTTTCTAATTTTATACCTTGATGTAGATTTCCATTTTTTCTTATTTTATTTATTTCTCTTGCTGCATTTCTAGCATGAAACCCTACAATATCCTCTCTTTTTTTTATATTATCTAGCTCTTCAATACATATTATAGGAATAATAATATTATTATCTTGAAAATTTCTTAAAAATTGTGGGTCATGAATCATTACATTTGTATCTATAACGTAATTTTTAATCATATATTTTCCCCCTTATGTATCCTATTAATCTATATACTATATTCTATTTCGAAATTTAATATTATGTACTCTTTTTATAATAATATTTTAAAAAAATAAACTCTCTTTCTTATTTAACGAAAGAGAGTTTAATATCTTTTATATATAATATTTTCATAATTTAACCTTTCACTGCTCCACCAGTAAGTCCTGATATTATCTGGTCCTGGAATATAATATATCCAACAATACTTGGTATTAAACTTACAACTATTGCAGCATACATAGAAACATAGTCTGTAGTAAACTGATTTGTAAAATACCTTATTCCTATTTGAACAGTTCTAGTACTTTGGGATGAAGTTAATAGCATAGCATAAACAAACTCATTCCAACAATATAAAAATTCAAATGTACCTGCAGTTACTATTCCTGACCTTGAAAGAGGCAATATTATTTTATAAAATCTTTGATAAAAATTACATCCATCTATAGTACATGCTTCTTCAAGCTCTATAGGTATAGTATCCATAAATCCTCTTATAATAAAGGTTGATATTGGTAAACTTACCGCAGCATACGTTAATATTAAAGCAAACCTAGTATCATATATATGAAGCTTTGTTATTAATGTAAAATATGGAACCATAAGTGAACTTATTGGAACCATTATTCCAGCAACAACAAGAGTATATATTACTTCCTTGAATTTAAAATGGAACCTAGCTATTACATATCCAGCCATAGATGCTACTATAACATTTAATATTGTAGCTAGTACACTTACAATAATAGAATTTACAAACAGCATTCCCAGTCCTGAAACTTTGAATGCATTAATATAGTTTTCAACTTGTAATTTCTTTGGTAATGCAAAAGGTGAAGCTATTAATTCAGCATTTGTTTTAAAAGATGAAATAACAAGCCATATCATAGGCGCTAGCGTATAGAATAAGAAAAATAGTAATATAATCCAAGTTACTACACTACCTATGGTGAATTTTTTTGTGCCGGCTATCTTTTCTGTTTTCTTTTTTGTTTTACTCATATCTATAATCACCATCTTCCTTATTACATTTCATATTTGTCAACAGTAAATACTTTTCTTATACTTGCTATAACTATTACACCCATTATTAATAAAATAACACCTGACGCATTTGCTAACCCATATCTAAAATCTCCTATTTTATTATATAAATATAAAACTATTACCATGGTTTTATTAGCAGGTCCACCATTTGTCATAACATAAGTTTGTTCAAATTGTCTTAATCCATAACACATAGCTATAGTCATACAAGTAGATATTGAGCCTTTTATTAAAGGTAGCGTAATCTTAATGTCCTGTTGAAATTTTGTAGCACCATCTATACTAGCAGCTTCATAATATGTTTGAGGAATTGAAGCTATATCTGCTAATATTATTATCATAAAATATCCTATATAAAATACTCCATATAAAAGTAATGCAGGATAAGCTGAATGTAAATCCCCAAGCCAATTTCTCTTTAAAGAACCTAACCCTACTAAATCAAGAAGTGCATTTAATACACCATACTGAGCATTAAAAACTGCAAGCCACATCATTGACATTGCAACTACTGATACAACATTAGGAAAATAGTAAACTGTTCTTAAAAATTTCCATCCCTTTGGTTTTTTTGATAGTTGTACCGCTACCAAAATAGCTAAAGGTACTTGAATAAATCCTTGAGCTAATACCCAACCAAGATTATGCCATATAGCTCCTATAAATATTGGGTCTGAAAATAATTTTTTATAATTAGCAAAACCAATAAATGACGCCTTAGATAAACCATCCCAATCAGTAAAGCTAGTTGTTATTAAGAATATAATTGGATAAATAAAGAATGCTATAAACAATGTTATGATTGGTAATAGAAATAGAATCATACCTATCTTATCTTTTTTTGAATAGTTTTGCATATTATACCTCCATTTTGAATTGTTAACAATGGCTCAAAGCCATTGTTAACAAAATCAATAATCCTAAGTCCTAGTTACCAGCTGCTTGTAATGCTTCTACAAATTCTGCTGGTGTAGTTTCTCCTAAAACCATACTTGATAAAGCTTGAGGAAATTCTGTAGCAACTGATGGATTTACCATAAGTTGAAAATGAGGAACTGCATATGGAGCTGCTGCAAGTTGATCTATCATTTCACCTTGTAATCTTTCAGTGTCATCTGCTGCTGATGTTTTGATACAGAACATAGATCCTGAATCAGCTGATATTTTACCTACATTTGTAGGATCAGATAAGAATTTCAAAAATTTAACTACTGCTGCTTCTTTATCTGCATCCTTTTGAACTGCAGCACCTATATTTGATTGAACAAATCCGATATATCCGCCATCTTCTCCTTTTCCACCTTCATAAGCTGGAGCTGGAGCTATTTCAGTTTTATCATATAAACCATCTGCACCTTCTGTAGCTATTCTTCCTAAATACCAAGGTCCGTTCATAAGCATAGCTGTTTCATTATTTAACCAATGACCACCTGCAACGTTTGCATCTGCACCAACTGCATCTGTTGTTGTGTAATCAAACATTTTTAATAATACTTCTGCAGCTTCTTCAAAAGCTGGGTCTTCTAAACCATTATCATATACATCTTGTCCCCCAATAGCCACAACTAATTGTGAATACCAAAGCATTGATGTCCATGCATTATCACCTGTCATCATTGAAATTGGAGCTACTCCATTAGCTTTCATAGCATCGCACATTTTAAAGAAATCATCATAATTTGTAGGAAATTCATCAAATCCTGCAGCTTTAACCATCTCTGAGTTATATATAACAGGTGTTACTCCATATTCATAAGGAATAGCTAGTGTTTTTCCTTCGTAAGAAGCATCGTCCAAAGATCCTTCTACAAAATCATCTTTCCATCCATCATCCATATATGTTGTAAGGTCCATTAATTTATCTGATTTATAATATGGAAGAGCTTGTTCCCCAGTTTTAAATATAAATACATCTGGTACAGTATTTGCTGATATAGATGTTTTCATTTTAGATTCATAAGAATCATAATCAGCTATTTCTTCAACCTCTACTTTAATCTTTCCAGCATTTTCTTCATTAAATTGTGTGATCAATTCAGTCATCATATTAGCTTTTGAGTCATTACCAACCCAAAATGAAGAAAACTTAACAGTGATTTCTTTGTCATCTGAGCTACTACCACCACATGCAACTAGTCCAAGTGTCATTATTGAAGCAATTGATAAAGCAAGTACCTTTTTAAATTTTTTACTTTTCATTCTTTCCCCTCCTAAATATATTATGCTAGCTTCGCTAGTATAACGTTTACATCAACATTGCAATTAATTAAACTTATTAATTATTATTAATGTAACTCCTGTATATTATTATATATCCTTTTTATCAAAAAATCTAGTATAAATTATTAAAAGGTTTAAATTATTCTTGATACCTCATTTTAACTAGTATTGGTTACTATATATACCAATTAAATATTTCATTTTAATATGATTTTGTATTGTTTCATTATTTATATTTTTAATTAAACGTTTGAATTTATAACTTGCTTTCATAAACCATAACACAATCTACTGTAGTTTTTATGACAATACGAATAATATTAGGCTTTTGCTTATACACCAATAGCTATATATTTCAGATACTTAAGTAGAACTATAGATAGTAAAAAATCAATAATTATATTCGTTTTTTTTCTCCATATTTCTTGAAACCTTGCACTATGTGTTTAAAAAAATACCAAGACCCTAAAAGTCTTGGTATTGCTTGCTTTATATGTTTTATTTGTTTATTATTATATTTTAACATTAAAAAACACATAGTGAATTCCTACCTAATTTGTAAGTATATTTAAACTATCTGTATACTGTTAGTTTAACTCTTATGCATTCATTGCAGTTATTAACCTTGTTAACTTCGGAAACAATACATTCATAATCGTAGTTATCCCTAATCAACTCTGTCAATTTTTCACTATAATATCTTGGTACGTAACCAATTAAATCTTTATATTTATTTAATATTTTTATTGCATATTCATCCTGCTTATTATCTGGCTCACATTCTAAAATCAATAACTCATTTTTTTCTGTATTAACTGATTTTTCACAATCTGTTCCCTCACACCCAATATAATGTCTAGGACCTGCTATATAAAAAAACCGCTCAACTTTATTTCTATCACTATAATTTTCAAGTAAAGGGTCAATAAATTCCAAATTATCAATTGGTGATCTTCCTCCACTTCTCTTAAGAAGTTTATACTCGTCGTATTCATCCATACCATGCCTATTTAAGATCTCATTAATGTCTTTTCTTTCTTTATCAGGAAGTCTACTTGCAAAAGAAGAAAATAAATTATCACTAGTATATTTTTTTTCAATATCATCAAGAGATATTAATGCTTCAAACCCTTTCTTAATAGCCAAGTTAATATCATAAAAATATTTAAAATCATATTTACCATTTTTACTTAATTCACCAATAATATATTGTCTTCTACTTTTAGGATCTTTCCATATTACAAAAATATAATCCCTTCCATAACTTATAGACCTCAATTAATAAATCTAATTTTCTTTTTAAAAATTTTTTTATAACTTCTATTCTATTTATGCTTAAATAACCTTCATATATTTCTATAATATTATCAATACTACTATATGTAAAAGTTTGTTTTATATTGCATACAAAATCAACAGTATCTTCATAAAAGTTATCTTTAATATATTTAATAACCTCAAAATGTGTAGGTTTTTTCTTTTGGAATTCATCTATTCTAATCATTGATCTAGACTTACTGTTTACTAACGAATTAAATTTCATATCATCTCTTAAGCTTTGTATTAATTTATTTTCATTTTCATAACAACAAAGCTATTAACCATTATCATAAACTGGACATATGTCAGTATGTTTGTTTCTCTTTATTATTGCCCAGTTATTTTGATGCCTATCCGAATTCCCAATTAAAAAGTCAAATAATGTATTCACGTCATAATTTAAATATACTTTATTTATCAACCATATTCCTTCTATAATAGTTTCTTAAGGTTCATTAATCTGAGAATCCATCATATATATCCCAATCATTAAAGTTAATATACATTATATATAATCATTTTTAAATTCATGATATTTTTATTAATATTGGATAGATTATACATTAATTTTAATATATTTTGCAACGTTTTATCGCATTTGGGATAATATTTTGATATAATATACCTTTTGTATTAATATGCAATCAATTCACTTCTTTATACTCAAACTAAATATACTCACCATTGTTTTTTATTTTTCCATACTATAATAATAATGATTAATAATTTATGGACGTATTAACATGATAACTGAAAGAGATAAAGACATATTAAGATGGATTGAAAAATATAAGAGCATAACAATAAGTCAGTGCTCCAAACTGTTTTACCAAGAGAATAAATTTGCTTATGCTCAGGCAAGAAAAAAATTATGATATCTTAATAAAGAAGGGTTGCGATATACCTTTTGTACCATTTAAAAGTTATTTTTATAGGTATAGTTTAGCGATATAAGAAAGTAGAAATATATCTATGTTTAAGATATTATTATTTGCTATATAAATTAAATTTAAAACAGTTTTAACTTGAAGATATAAAAATAAAACTTTACTTTTAAATTAGAACTACTCTAAATTTGTGTTAGAAATTATTTTAAACAAAATAATCAAGCAGCAGGATCTAATTCCCACTGCTCTTTTTCAAATATAAGCTTACTTAAAACATAGCGCTATTAATAATCATTTCTTAAATCCTCTAGCGCCTTAAATTTTTCTGGATCATTTAACTGCAATGAAGGATTAACACTTAATTCATTACGTTTTGTATTGAATTCCTCTTCGTTAAAAGGTCCATAAACTTCTTCAGAATTAACATCTATAATCCAGTAATTAATTTTTTGATTATCTGAAGTATCAGTTGCTTTTTTTTGTACAGTTTGTTCTGCTAAAATAAAATTATCATCCCATGAAACTTTAGTTACTGTTTCATTTAATATTGATTTACAACCAATATTATGGTTATCATTTTTAAGTATTTTAACGTATCTTGTACTTGAATGATCTATTTCATAATTTTTAACCATAAAATAATGATAATCATTTATACCTGGTCCAAAGCATCCTGTTAAATTAAATATTAAAAAAACCATAATAAATGAAATAAATATTCTTTTTTTCAAAATATAAGCTCCTTCCATATTTAAAATATTTAAGTTTAACAAATAAAACTAATTAATATATATTTTATATATATTATAAACATATTTCAAGAATTAATAGGATGATGGTTACCATAGGTTAATGATTTATCAGATTACGCAGAAATAAATTGCAAAATAAAAAGGCTTCATTATTGGGAGCCTTGTTTTAACTGGTGCTCTTGGCAGGAGTCGAACCTGTGACCTACTGATTACGAATCATAAAACGATACTTTTTTTCACAATTAATCGATTTTATACAATCTCTTTAACCGTTGATTTATAAGCACTTTATATGCTTTGTTTATTTGTTATTATTTTTTAATATCAGAAGATATATGGTGAATCCCCACCAAATTCCCCACCAAAATATAATTTATTTATATTCAGTTATATTAAATGGATTATTTATTATATTTTAGACAAAATTTCAATCCAATTTACAAAAAATCCTATTAAAGTTAAATCTATATCATCTTTATATTCACTTATTAATTGTTGCATCCTTATAAAAAATTTATCCCAAACTTTTAAATCTGAAACCATATGTTTTATAATTACAATATAACTAAATATTTTTTTAGTTTCTAAATTATATATCTTGTCTTCTTTTTTAACTTTCGCCGGTGGGAAAAGTGTATTATATATACGTCCATAATGTGCACATTGATTTCTAATATGTGTTAATGATTGTAACCATGAGTCAATTAGAGTAGGATTGATTCCACATAAGTTATTTTTTATGAAATTTTTCTCTGCTGGTAATAAATTCGAATATAACTTAGAAAGCATTCCGAATGGCATTACCTCGATTGCTACCCATATCGGAAATTTATGGTTATATTTTTCATTGTGATGCTTAATAAATAGTTTATTTGAATTTTTCAACTTTTCACTTTCTAACCCTAATATAAATGTGTTATGGTAATCTTTATTAATAAAATGCTCAGCTCTTGTGTATCCAAGAGCTCCATATGTCATAGCCAATGTATATGCTATATATGTCCTGAAAGATATTTCAATGCTACCCAAAATATCCATCAGTAATATTCTTAATTCTCTATCAAACATATATATAGAATAGATTTTTTCAAATGTTACTCCATTTACATATGTATTATCATCTTTTTTAAAAGGTAAAAGATACGCAGTGAATCTATAATAATTTAAATTACTTAATATAAATTTTGCTTCCTTTACGCTAGTAATTACTAATCCTCTACCTTTCAATATATCTATTTGTTCATCAAAACTCTTAGGTTCCTTAATTTCTATCAAAACATAGCCCCCTAAATAAACTAAAATAATACCCACTAAGCATTTTGCAATACTTAGTGGGTATGCTCACGTCCTACCAATTTGAGCATTACTATAAAAGCAAGAGGCTTGGTAAGTTCTTTTCTTAAAACGTCCCATACATTTGAGCTTATTTCAATGTGAAACATAGGCTTTATGAGTTCTGTTACTTATATTATATACAATTATTCATTTTTTAATACATTCATATTAGGTTATTTATGCTTATACACGTTATATTGTATTACATATGCATTTATTTTCGCCTGTTTTCTCTTATTTTCATTTTTTTTATAATTTTTCTCTGTTTATAGCAAAAATTAATTTTCATTTTTCTGTACTATAATAACTATGAATAAAATTATGGAGGTATTAACATGATTACTGAAAGAGATAAAGACATATTAAGATGGATTGAAGAACATAAAAGCATAACAATAAACCAGTGCTCTAAATTATTTTATACTGGGAATAAATTTGCTTATGATCAGGCAAGGAAAAGATTAAGATATTTGAATAAAGAAAATTTAATTAAAAGATATAGACAGGATCCAAAAAGTGAAACTATATATTTTACAGAAAAAAGATTAAAAATACATGGTTTAAAACTTATGGATGTAATAGCAGCTCTTAAAGAATTTAATGTTTATGATATAAAAAAGGAACGTAAGATTGGAATTAATAGTAGTACAAGCTATATAGTTGACTCTACTTGCGTTTTAAAATATTCTAATGCTTTAATACCTGTAATTGTAGAAATTGATTATACGCACTATACAAACTCTGATAAAATAGAAAATTTGATTACTTATGTTGAGAGAAAAAATAAAATTGGATGCATATTTATAATTGTTAAACCAACTACGGAAACAATCACAGTAGAGAATATAGGTGCTTATAGTAGATTAGTTATGGTTAATTGGGAATTTCATAAGAAGAATGAATTAAGCCGCTCACTTCGTTCGCTATTGGAAGAAGACAAGCTTGGGCTAATGCAAGATTAAGATATACCTATTGTACCGTTTAATTAGGTAATGCTCATAGGTATGTTGGATAGGTATAATGGGTATAGACACTACCTACTCCCTTGTAAATACTTTCTACCCTACTCCGTATTTCACGTACCCGCATATAAAATTATAATATGTATTTTGACCGCATTATTAAACGTATATTTGATTTATATATTGTTTTAATATAACTTATGCTTATTATATAAAATCCTCTTAAATTAGCTTTAAATGGCTTTTAATAGCTTATTAATGTTTTTTTATATTTTGATATAACCCAATATCATTAAATAAGTATTTATTTAAAAGTATAAAATCTATCTTTAAATTCTCAAACGTTTAAGAATATGAAACTCAATAAATCCATAATATATAATATTTATTTTAAATGCATATAAAATAAGATTTCCCCCAGTTATGGGGGAAAATCCATTGATTTAAATATTAATATCTATTAATTCTCTAACCCTTCAAGCACAATATCTCCAATAAAGATATATCCGCCAGTTTTCAAGAAAAAAAGGCTCACCCATTTTGGTAATACCTTTGATTATTAATTATTATCTATCTATTCCATTTGGACTCTATCTGATCTATCCTATGGCCCAACTCTCTAATTTCTCGCCTAATTCCGCGTGAATGAGCCATTAAACTTATATCGGTCAATATAGCCACAATACATATTACTGTGATAATTATTTTTAAATCCAACATTTTTCCACCTCTTTATCATAAATTAATTCGTAAAATATAAACTTTGTTCCCTTGTAGTATATACATACTCCATCTGCTCATATTCATTATCAAGCTCTTCCATAAGCTCGTCCTCAATTCCAAATAAGGCTCTTGCTACAGTTAACCTATTCCTTATTACTATCCTTGCTACTGTCCTTGTAGAACGTCCTATAATCATTGATATAGAATCATAGTTTAAGCCCTCAAAATATTTAAGACATATGGCCTTTTGCCCTTCAACATTTAATATACCAATTAATCCTCTAACCCTTCAAGCATAATATCTCCAATAAAGATATAGCCGCCAGTTTTCAACAATAAATTGTTTAATTTTTTATTACCACAATAACTTCCTTTATATCCTAAATTGCTACTTATACTTGAAAATGACATGTTTTCAAAAAATCTATAGCATATAATCTTTTGTTCTTTTTCATCTAATATATCCATGGCATTCCTAATCTTTTCTATTTTTATTTGTAAATATCTTTCTTCTTTTTTTAACATTCCTAGTTCATCTTTTGATATAATTTTATTATTATTTATTTTATTGTTAATCTCTATAATTCTATTTTTAATTTCTGGAATATCCATAATATATTTTTCGGTTTTGTTTATTAATTCTTGTTTATTCATTTAAATCAACTCCATAGGATCCATATATTGAAAGGTACTTCTCTGCAAAATTAAGGTTCACAATTGTTCCTGGTATATTATAAATATTACTTTCTTTCTTATTGCCATGAATTTCTATTGCTTTAATTCTACCCCACTTACTATCTCTAATCTTTCTTAAGGATCTTTCTTCTATTTGTTTAGCTCTTGATTGTGTTATATTAAAAATATCTCCTATCTCTTGAAACTTCATTTCTTTATTGCTATCCCAACCATACCTAAACTTTAATATTTCTCTTTCTTGTAATGTATTAGCTTCTAACATAGCTTTTTCTAAATCTTTTCTAAGCTGCATATTATATATTTTATCCTCTACATTCTCAAGACTATTATCTATATCTTGAATACAATCAATAAGTTCCATTTTTTTATCTTCACTGGTAGTAATATTAATACTTGTTTCATAATTGGTATTATATTGCCTTACATATCTGTTAATTTTACTATTAATCCAAAATACTGCATATGTAATAAATTGAGATTTATTTTCATAATTGAAATCATATTTTTTAGCAGCGAGCATTAATCCAATAAATCCTTCTTGAATAAGATCTTCTTTATCTAAAGAGTTACTTCTGTCTAAATAATATTTATTTGCTATTTTATATACTATCCCAGTATTATTTTTAATGATTTCTTCTAAAACTTGATTATCTCCATTTTGATAGTTATATACTAATTCCTCATTAGTCAATTTTGAACCTCCTAAATTAGAATATATTTTTTTTCTTATGCACGCGAGATTTCTGTTTTGTATTAAATCTACCCCGTTCTTCCCTTCCCCAGAGTTTTTTTGGTTTTTTTTACCCGGGGGGCACTTACAAAACCATTTATAAGCCTTAACCACTGGTATTACTAAGCTATTCATATATATTTTTTATTTTTTGTTATTTATTTAACAATATACTTTACTAACTATATCATGTTATTATCTGTCCTAGATTGGCTATATATAACACTTACAACGATATTCTTTTTATATATTTTTATATATAAATCATTTAATATGTCAATACATTGTTTCTCTAAGTTTAATGCACTTACCTAACCATACCTAAACCTTTATATATCAATGCTTTAACATATCTTTTATTTTTACAATACAACTTAATACAATTTAAATGCACTCAATTATAATTGATTAATATTTAAGTTTTTTTATACTTGCATTTATATCACTTTGTAATACTCCAATGTATCTAAGAGTTGTTCCTGAATCTCTATGACCTAATGCTAATTGAACGGCAACTATATCTTTATCGGTACTGTAATAGTAATGATAACCAAATGTTTTTCTTAATGTATGTGTCCCGATATTATCAAGTTTGAATTTCACACCAATACTATTTATTATCCTATATGCTTGGCTCTTATCTATTGCTTTGTTATATCCTTCTCTACTCTTAATAATAAAATCATTAGGATCTTTATCTTTACAATACTCATCAATGGCCTTCTTAAGTACTGGATTAAATGCAATACTAATTTCTTTATCTACCTTTTGCATTTTTATTTTAAATCCACTTTTGTTATTAACATCTTTTATTTTTAATTTCAATATATCCCCTATTCTAAGACCTGTATAAATTCCAATCATGAACATAATATAATTACGTTCATTGCTGCTCTTTAAATAATTTAATATATTTTTTATTGTATCTTTATCTCTAATAGGTTCAACCTTCAACTAAACCCACCCCTTTTATTTTTATTAAATAATTTAACAACATAAACTTTTAATTTTTTATCTACATTTGTATTTTTATCTCTTATGATATTGCTTATATCCGTCGTTATATATTTTCTTTCTTTAATGCCTTGTTTATTTGATGTAGCCTTTCTATAACCTAAATCATTAATATATTGAGTAACTTTCTTTGTATTTTCTAATTCCAAATACTTTTTAAAAATAATAGTTTCTAAAGAATCTCCTTCAACTATTTTATTATTTTCAATGAATCTAATTGTTTTCTTTATTTCTTGTATTTGTATTTTTAAAGAATCTATGTTCATATCTTAATTATTAATACTATTTATAATTTTTAAAGCATTTTCCATAATCATTGAATGAGTATTATTCAAAAATATAATTAATTCTTCCGACTCCAGCTCTTCAATCATTAATATTTGATTATCTATTAGTTTTATTTCTTCTGGCATACTATCTCTAAGGTTCTGAAAATATTCCTTTATTTTTATAGATTTTTCTTTTATTCCTAGTGATG
>JBGUER010000059.1:0-16419 GCA_041821285.1 Clostridiaceae bacterium | reverse complement strand
CTTTGTTAGATAAATATTGTTTAGCTCTTCTTAAAGCCTCAATGTCTGTGTCTAATTTATTTATTTTTTTTTCTAAATTTTCAAATTCCATTTATTTTTCTCACTTTACATATTTATTTAGTCATATGTCAAATGACCATTTCACTATTATAACATTAACTATCCTTATAAATCCACTATATTTTCACCTTATACTCAAAATGCCTTACTAAAAAATATTTTTTTAATTTTTACTAATGAAATATAAGTTTATCTTGTAATTCTTCACTAAAATTTCTAACCCCTATTGTTTTACCAAAAATATTCCCTTGAATTGAAATTTGGAAATTAAACACTCTTAGTTTTCTCTGAAAATAATTTTGTCCCATTTGCATAGATTGAACTCTTTTAATCAAAACTAGATATTTCACTTTATTAAAAGTTCCAAAACTTAATCCAATAATATTTTCATCCATATATATACCTGAATTTTTGTATTCTCTATACCCTATATATACCAAAATAGGTACTAATATAAAGCTACAAAAACCATATGTAAATTTAAAGCTTAATACTACAGATAATATCGCTGTAAATATAAACTTATACTTAATAAAACGTTTTAAAGCTCTTTTAGGAACTTTTATAAATTCATCTTCAACATAAAATTCTGGTAAAAGCGTTTTTATTATATCTTTCTGTTTTGCTAAATTTGCTATAGGAAAAAGTATTGAGCTCTCACCTTTTTCATCTCCATAACCAACAGTTTCTATATGAAGTTCCCGAAGACCTATCATTTGCCTAAACAAATTTTGTTTTATATACACAGCACTTATTTTTTTAACTGGCATTACATAGTTTTTCTTTTCAAAAAGGCCATAATTTATAACTATATTTTTACCTTCTCTTTTAATAGAAAAATCATAATATTTTATAAATATTAAAATCATAGAAATTATAACAGAAAAAATCAAATAAATAAATATAAAAAAGATTATAAGTATAACTAGATTTTTAATAGCCATTGTATCAAAATTAATCTTATCTGCATAATTATCTACAACACCTTGGGCTCTCTTTTCTAAAATATCACCTAAATAATTACCTAAAAAATTATACACAGCAAAAATAGCTGTTACTCCAGCAAACCAGGCATTATTAGTAAGTGATGCTACAAATAAATCTTTCCCACTTGTTTTAATTTCATTTATATCTTTTTTAGTTTCTTCATTAATATTATCAGATATATCTTTATCTTCCTCTTTACTATTAAGAATAGTATGTTTTAACTTTTCCGCCTTTTGCTTTTTTATTACTATATTTATCTCTGATTCCTTAGCGATACTACTTCCTGTATCAATTTTAATACTAGCTAATTTAAATATTCTTTGTTTTATATTTTGAGATACATTGATAGTTTGTATTTTACTAAATGGAATTTCTCTCCTTTTAGCTATGAAAACACCTTCTCTTACCATTATCTTATTATCAGTTAAACAATACTTTTTCTTTCTCCATTTAACTACATCATAAATTAATGCTAATGCTATTATTCCAATAAAAATTCCCAATTTTAAAAAATGAGATTTTAGTATATTCCCATTTTTAAATACACCCCAAAAGATAATAATAAAGGGTATCATATTTTTTAATATATCATCTATAACTGTTATAAAATGATTTCTACTATATTTCTCCATCATCATCAACCTTTAAAACAAATTTATTTAAATTATCCACTATTTCTTCTGCCTTAGATGTTGATATAGCTACAATTTCATGAGCCATTCCTGCAGTATATATCTTAACACTAGATAGCTTAAATATCTTTTGGATTGGTCCTTGACTTATATCTAAATGTTGAATCCTAGATATAGGGATTATAGATTTTTTCTTATAATATATACCGTGATTGTAGACAACTCTTTCTTCCGTTATTTTATAGCTCCACTGCTTGTACTCTATAAAAGGATGTATAAATATGAATAAAAAACTTGACATTCCGGCTATTACAAAAGGCCAAAAACTAACATAATGCTTTGAAAAATGATATACTACTAACGCTAATATGAATAATATTATAGATGAAATAACACCATTTATTATCCATACTTTTTTAGCACTAGGATTTATCCTTTGATAAATTTCTTCTTCCATTTGCCAAACCTTCCTTTCTATATATCTTTTCTTATGATTTCTAAATCCTTTTTTATTATCCTTTTTTCAATATACATTTTTTCATCAGCAGAATTTACTATGTTGTCAATGTATTCATTTGAGTCAAGTTTAAATTCAGATATACCATGGCTTGCACTTATCATATATTTTCTATTTTCAGTTTCATTTATATCCTTATATTCTTGATTTATCCTGCTCCATACACTTTCGGTTTGTTCTTGGTCCATATTTTTAAACACTATTAGAAACTCATCTCCACCAAGTCTTGTTATATAATCAGTTTGTCTTATAAATTTTTTTATTCCAGTAACTATACTTAAAATAAGTTCGTCCCCAGCTTCATGACCTAAATTATCATTAACTTCCTTAAGTCCATTTATGTCAATAAAACAAACACTTATATTCCCAGCATTTTTCATTATTTCCCTATAAGTTTTTTCTAACATTTCAAATCCAGCACGTCTATTATAAACTCCTGTCATTTCATCGTATTCAGAGAAATATTTTATCCTTTCATTTGAAATTTTATTCATAGTAATTAAAATAGAAAAAACAACTGAAATAGCAAAAATCAAAATAAAAACATAACTCTGTGTTTTTAAAATATATAATATATTTTGAACAATATTTGAAAAAAACATTTCGCCATTTTTCGTATTTCCAGATAAATAAGAAACTGCAACCCAATCACCGCCACCTAAAACAATAGAATTTGATGACTGAGTATCCACTGGCATTATGTTTGCATAGGAATAGTATCCACTTTTTGTTGTAAATGTACCATATTCTTTTTCATTTATTTTCTTCCATTCATCTGGGTATTCATTAGAAAATCTGATTTCACTACTATCCTCATACATAAATGACCATTCTTTTTCTTTATCCATATCATTATAAATCCAATATCCCTCAGAATTAAGTAAAAAAACATTTCCCATACTTGTAGATGCTATATTTTCATACTCTTCTAGTAAATATTTAGAATAATAATTTAAAACTACTATTCCTATTAATTTATTATTCTCATCATAAACTGGTGTTGATAGACGAATCATTGGTTTTATTGGTTGTTCAACTTCTTCATTTTCAACATTTAAATCCATTTTAGAAATATACACTTGTCCTTTTTTTAAACCTATTGTATCTTGAAAATAATATCTATCTTTTTTATTCTGCAGCTTATTTTCACTAACTAATATAGAACCACTATCCAAATAATTTATTCTAATTATTTCATCACCATCAGCACTAATAAAGCGCATCTGATCATATATTTTCTTTCTATCAGAAAAATTTATCCATTCATTGATAAGTTGCTTTAATTCTGTTTCATTTAAATAATGCTCATTTAAATTATCTGTTATATATAAAAGATCTGATGTTAAATCATTAATATTATTAGTAAGTATATTTTTTTCTACTGAAATAAGCCTTTTCTCATTTTTTATTATTTCATCTTTTTTAATACTATTTGTATTTATTTTCAAAATAACAGCTACAATTAAATAAATAAAACTTAAAGCTAAACACAAAATAATACTATATAAAAGGACTTTCTTTTTTTCTTTAGCTAAACCTGTAATCTTAATCACACTCCTATTTCTTTACTATTTATCATATTTATTATACCCTACTATATTAATCCTATCTACATAATACACACAATTTTTTTATCTACATATTTATATAATAAGGAATATACATTCCCTATATTTATTAATTTTTCTATTTACATTAGTAGAAAAAACAAGGAGGTCATTTAATGAGTGATTTATATATACTAGGTCAATCACAACCTGGAGATATTAATGCTGTTGGGGAAGAAATAAAATTAGATGTTAAACTTGAAGAAAATCCCCAATTAGAAACAGGAATTGTAACAGGAGTTATCAGTGATTCTGAAGGACCTTTAGAAGGGGTATTAGTAAAAATTATGGATAGTGAGCATAATCCACTTTACCACGATATTACAAAAGCAGATGGCTCTTATTCAATAACTGATATTACTGCTGGTTCTTCTTATTATTTTTATGCAATAAAAGATGGGTATTTACTAAAAGAAGAACAAAATTTTACAATAGCCACAGGTCAAACTATAATAAAAAACTCTACTCTAGAAGTGGATCCTACTGCTATATTATCAACTATAACTGCCCATGTTAAAGATGAAGACGGAAACCCTATAGAAGCTGTAACTGCAACTTTAATAAAAATTGAGTTAGGCGTTGAAGTTCCTATAGAAAGCACTTTAACTAATGAATTTGGTCAATTTATTTTTTTTGATGTGGCAATTGCGAATTATATAATTAGGCTTTCAAAACAAGGATATGAAATTAAAGATGTAGAAATAAATATTTCTACACCATCTACTATCATAAATCTTAACGAAACAATGAAAACTTCACCAGTAACATCCTTAGGCACTGTAAATGGAATAATAACAGATTCTAACGGTGATGCTGTTTCTGATGCAGGAGTAGTATTATACGAAGTAACTGGAAGCGAAGAAGATCCTATTTACACACCAATAAAATATACTAAAACCTCAAAAGACGGAGTATATCTTTTTGGCGATGTAGCAAAAGGTAAATATATTGTTAAATCAAACAAAGAAAATTAAGTTATAAAGATGAGGTGATATTATGGCAACTATAAAAGATATTTACAAATTAGGGCAATCTGAAGAAGGTTCAATAGTCCAAAAAGGTGAAGAAATAAGAATAGATTTAGACCTGCAAGATAATATATTATCAAATACTGGTTCAGTCTCTGGTACTGTGGTAGATGAAAATAATAATCCAGTACCCGGTGCTATTGTAAAAATAACAGATTCAAATTACGTTCCAAAATACCATGCCATTACTAACGATAATGGCGAATATATTATAGATAATGTAGAAGCTGGAACGGAATATTCAGTGTTGGCTAATAAAGATAGTTATACCATAGAAGAAGGTACAACTTTTGTTATGCAAGAAGGTCAGCAAATAGAGAGAGATTTTACTATTATAAAAATAGATAGTACTAATAGTTTTTTAGCAGGAGAAATTTTAGATAAAGATGATGTAAAACTAGAAGGTGCCACAGTTAATTTATATGAAACAAGTGGAGATACACCAGTTTTAGTAAAAAATACAATATCTAACGCATTTGGTCAATACGTTTTTCTAGATTTACCACTAGGTTCCTATACTGTTGAAAGCTATTTACTAGGTTATACAAATACATCTTCAAATTTTGTAGTGGATAAAGACAATCAAATGTTTGACATTGATTTATTAATGTTAGATGATCCTATAAGTAAATTAGGAACTATAAATGGAATAATCAAGGACAAGGACGGAAAAGCTATACCAGCAGCCTCTGTTGTTCTATTTGAAGTAACTATAGACAGTGAAGGAAAAGAAGTTTTAACTGCAATAAGAAGAACTTTAACAAATGATGAGGGCTTATATCTATTTGAAGAAGTACCTCAGGGAGATTACAAAATAAAAGCTAATAAATTATCAGAATAGAAAAAGCATTTAAAAAAAATAGCATATAGAATCTACTTCTTCTATATGCTATTAGTTTATTTTAAAACTAAGAGTGGTGACCATTAAATGTATAAATATGAATTAGCCCAATCAACTGAAGAAACTATAGATAAATTTCATAAAGAAATTAGAATAGATCTAATATTAACCAACAATAAATACTATAACAACGCCTTGATTTATGGATTTGTCTACGATTATAATAAAAAACCAGTAGCAAATTCATTGGTTAGTTTTATAGATGATAATGAAATATTAGGTTCTGTTTATACTAATAGTCAAGGTTTCTATTGTTTTATTGGATTAATTATATGCTCTAAAATTAAAATAATAATAAATAAAGATGGTTTTCAAAAACTACTCACTAATTGCTTTATAGTAAATAAAAAATTCATATGCAAAAATTTCTACATCAATAATATTTGCCCTGCTAACCAGACAATTATATCTGGTCATATTTTCTTAGATGAAATTAACCCACCAACTAATATATTTGTTTATTTAATATCTAGAGATTGCTACACTGGAAAAAATATTATAAATACAACTATTACTAACGATTATGGCCAATTTGTATTTTATAAAATCACTAAAGGAGATAAATATCTAATAATAAATGACCAAGCTTTTAATTATTATAGTAAAAAAATTTCCATATCAGACCCTAATAAAATATACAATATAAACATAAATCTTGTAAAAAGAAAAGCCCAAAACATTATAGAAGGTTGTATAAAAAATTCTAAAGGTGTTGTTATTCCAAATTCTATGGTTGTATTGTTCAAAATAGACAAATACAATAGATTAAAAGCTATATCATATACTAAATGTGATTGCAATGGATTTTATATATTTTCAAATATGCCAAAAGGAAATTATATAGTTAAATCAATAAAATAACCATTTTTTCACAGGGGTCAGGCCCCATTACTCCTTTTTCTTTTCGTTAAACTCTGTTATAAAACCTCGACGATACATTTGTTTAGCTGATAAAACAGAAATCAGTCCCATAACAGGAATGAACACTCCTTCTACTCCATCCGGAATAGGTAAAAAAGCAAAAGCTAGAATAATAAGAGTTATAGGCACTATAGCTAATTTCCATTGTTTTTGAATCCAATAAGCTCCAAGTGCTCCAAATAACGCAGGAATAATATATGCAAACGCAGGTGCCAAAGTCTCAGAAGCAAGAATAGGTTTTAATGGAACAGATGCAATCATACCAATAAATACAATAAAAGTAGTAACCATTGAAGAAACTGCTACAGCAATAGCTGCTATAACCTCCCCCTCTTCAGTCTGAGGTTTTACTCCTGCAGTATCCATACAAGACAATGCACATGGAATTTTTAAATTCGTTAAATTTCCAGTAACAAATACAAGATAAGAAGCATTACTACCAAGCATCGGTGTATAAGTTACAAACTCAGCAATAGAAATTGGAAGATAAACCATACAAACCATACCAATACCAATAAGCAAATTTTTTATTGGTGGAAATATACCATATGTAATACTAATAATAATAGGAACAAGTATAATCATAACAATCACCATTATGCCTGTTATTCTACCATATCTATGAATTTTATCATCATATATTTGTTGTGATTTCATCTAAATACCCCCTTGTAATGATGTATATAAAATAGCAAGCGCCATTCCAGCTACCATACTTAAGGACAAAGCAAAATCATTAAGCCACTTTGCTTTAAATATTTTAGCAATGTACGTTAATATTATCATTACAACACCACTGCTAATAAGAACAAGTAATTGCATACCGCCCTCAGTTACTGGTTTACCAAGAAACACTGAAAGCATTCCGAAAAATAAAGCATTAACCATAATTTCTGACCAACGACTATCTTTTTCTCTTAAATCAGTCATTTTGTGCTGATATCTTTTAAGAAATATAACACATGCAAGTAATCCCCAAATAATGCCTATACTCATAACCCACATTGAATTTGCAAAAACAACTGGAGTATATCCTGATGCACCTAAACTTTTTACTCCCATGCTTTTTGCACCGATATCTGCTGCAATAAGTTCATAACTGTTTGAACCGATAATGGATAGACGCATCCAAGAAAATGGTGTTCCAAGAACTGGTGTTATTGCGATAAGTGAAATAACAATAGGAATTGATGGTACGATAGCAAAAACAGCGCTAGACTTTACGGTCTTTAGCATTTTTTCTTTTGTGAGGCCTATTTCAATACCTCGACGCCATGCAAGCCTTAAAAATATAACTGACTGAACCATTACAAAAATAATCATAAACCCGGCTAAAACGTATAATAGATTACTATTTGCAACTTGTAAATAATTTTTCAAATTATTTCCCCCTCTTATTTTTATTAATATAATACCATCATCTACATATTTCTACAATTTTTTTAGAAATAATTATTTACAACTACTAGTTATTCTCGTATTATTAGAATATAATGTAAATACCATATTGAATATTTGGTATTTATAGGAGGTATTATGAAATGGATAAATTTATTATAGAAAACTCTTTTAATATGAAACAAAAGTTTTTCGATGACGGAAAGACTAAAACTTATGAATTTAGATTAGAACAATTAAGAAAACTTAAACAAATGATTAAAAAAAATGAAAATGAAATCATAGAAGCTCTTTATTTAGATCTACATAAACCAACTGTTGAATCTTTTATATCAGAAATAGGTTTTATGTATGAAGAAATAAATTATTCAATAAAACATTTAAAATCCTGGATGAAAACCAAAAAAGTTAGTACCCCAATTGTTCTCTCTCCATCTAAAAGCTTTATTTATTCTGAACCACTAGGCGTAATATTAATTATTGGTCCTTGGAATTACCCATTTCAACTACTATTAGCACCACTTGTTGGAGCAATCTCAGCAGGTAATTGTGCCATGATTAAACCCTCTGCACAAACAAAACATACTAGTAATTTAGTTGCAAAAATCATAAGTGAAACCTATGATGAAGAATATATCAGTGTAGTTGAAGGTCCTGGCGCAATGATTGGCCCTATGTTAATAGAAACAAATAAATTCGATCACATATTTTTTACTGGTAGCCAATCTGTTGGAAAAAGTATTGCCACAATGGCAGCTAATCACCTAACACCTGTTACCTTAGAACTAGGTGGTAAAAGTCCAGTTATTGTAGACAAAGATGCAAATATAGATATAGCTGCTAAAAGACTAACATGGTCAAAGTTTTTTAACTCCGGGCAAACCTGCGTATGTCCAGATTATTTATTAGTTCATGAAAGTGTAAAAAATGAATTACTTAACAAAATGAAATTCTATATTATAGAGTTCTTCGGTGAAAACCCTATAGAAAGCGAAAATTTTGCCAGAATAATAAATAAAAAAAGATTTAATATTTTAAAAGAATTTTTAGATGAAGGTAATATAATTATTGGCGGCCAAAATGATGAGGATACTAAGTTTATCGCACCAACCATAATAGACAATATTAATTTAGATAGTAAAATAATGCAACAAGAAATATTCGGTCCTATACTTCCTATTTTAACATATAAAAATATTGAAGAAGTTATTCCAATTATAAGAAAAAATCGTTATCCACTAGCTCTATATTTATATACTAAGAATAAAATTACAGAAAAATTCATACTAGAAAATATTGAATTTGGTGGTGGCTGCATAAATAATGGAATGGTTCACTTAGCTAATACTAACATTCCTTTTGGAGGCGTTTCAAATAGTGGAATGGGAAACTATCATGGAAAATATAGTTTTGATGTATTTTCTCATAAAAAAAGCATAATAAAAACAGGTAATTGGTTAGACATCTCACTAAGATATCCACCTTATACAAATAATAAACTTAATACTGCTAAGAAATTCTTTAAATAAACTATAACAAAATTCAGACTGAACAAGATATAAATTTATAATCTTGTTCAGCCTCTTTTATTTGTTTTTACTCACGATTAATCTCTCCACGTTGTTTTAAATCACTAATAATCTGTTGATACATTTTCGCATCAATTTTATATTTATACCTATATATCAAATAACTAATTAGAATAATAATAAGAGGAATGATAAGCATTGCTATCTTCATCATCATAAGTCCTTGCACAGTTACATCTGAAGGTGTTTTTGCACTTGCTATTCCTGAAATAATAACAGTTGCAGCAACAATTCCACTACCTATAGCACCACCCATTTTATTAATAAAAGGTTGAAGTGAAAATGTAATGCTTTCATTTCTTTTTCCAAGTTTCCACTGGCCATATTCAATAGTATCTGCTAAAAACATTAACATTAACAACTGAATAAAAGCTTGCCCAAGAAATATAAGAACACCAGCTGCTCCAATAAACAACATATTCATAGGTGAAAAGAAAAATATAATATATCCAATTACCACAAATATAGTAGCACCAGTATATAAAGTCCTTCTTTCATACTTTTTACTAAAAACCGGAAATATAATCAATGCAAATAATTGTGATAATCCTAAAACCAAAGCAAATATAGAATACATGCCTTCATCTCTATAGGCGTATTTAAAATAATATAAACCAAAGCTTGTTGTTGTAACATAACCAATCATAAATAGCGCCATAGAAATAGCTACATAAAGCAATTGGTCATTTTTAAAAATAATATTAACTAGCTCTTTTATTTGAGTTGTTGGTTGCTGTTTGAATATTCCTTTAGGCTCTTTAACACCAAACAGCGTAATACTTTGACCAATCCACATAATAAGCACAACTACAATAGAAAAAACAAAATACGCAGCTTTCATATCACCCAAAACACTACTTAACGCTGTTGTAATTGGTACTATTCCTGCAACAACAGTAAATAAACCAATATTCGCACATATTCTAGCAAAAGCACCCATCTTTTCACGTTCCTTTTGGTCAATTGATAAAGATGGTAGCATGGACCAATAAGCAATATCATTAGATGTATAGCTCATACCCCAAAACAAGTAAACAAATAAAAATTCAACAATAAACGCTACACCACTTAATCCAAAATCAGTAAACAATAAAATCGTGAAAATACCAGAAAGAATAGTTCCTATGGCAATCCATGGTTTGAACTTACCATATTTACTCCTAGTATTGTCTACTATAACTCCCATAATAGGGTCATTAAGTGCATCAAAAACACGTGCAAATAATATAATTATAGTTATCTGCCAAAGAGTTTTATTAGGTAACTCCAGAATGTCAGTTAAATAAAAAATAAGATACATACTAACTAAAGAATACGTCATATCTCTACCAATGGTACCTAGACCAAAGGTATAATGATTACGTTTATTATTATATTGTTTATTATTTTCCACAACATTTGCCCCCTTTTCTTTCTTATATTTACTATATATTCTCCTATTAATAGTTTATATCTAAAATAACGGCCTCGTATGGTTCTAATATTCCCATATACTCCTTTCTATTTGTATTGGATATTATCACATTTCCCTTATAATTAGCTTCGCGTTTCTTTTTAGAAAAATTAAGTAGTATTATGAAATTATCATTTTTATAACTTCTTTTATATACAAAAATAGATTTAGTTATATTCAAAGCTTCAAATTCCCCACATTTAAGTAAATCCGATTTATCTCTTAGTCTAATCATTTTTTTATAATAACTGCGAATAGAATCAGCATCGTCTATTTGGGAAGCTACATTAATATTTCTATAATTACCATGAACACCAAGCCAAGGTTTAGCAGTAGTAAAATCGCCATTAGGTCCTTCCCCCCATTGCATTGGTGTTCTTGAATTATCCCTAGATGATGCCTTAATCATCTTCCATCTATACCAAGCAGGAATATGAAAACGTTTAAGTAAAGCATCCATATTATGAGACTCCACATCTTCTATTTGCTCCATACTAGTAAAATCGAAATTAGTCATACCAATTTCTTGTCCTTGGAAAATATAAGGTGTCCCCTTTAGACTCAAAAGCATAGTAGCTAACATTTTAGCTGACCTATCCCAATAAACTCCGTCATCTCCAAATCTTGATACAGCCCTAAGTTGATCATGATTTTCAATATAATTAGCATTCCATTCTAGTTCACCTTGCCATTTTGTTATAGATTTTGCAAATCGCTTTAAACTAAACTTTCTCTTAAACCACTTAACCAAAAACTGATCCGCTTCCATATGTTCAAATGAGAAAATCATATTAAGTTCACGTCTTTTCTCCCCGCAAAGATCTCTCCCCATAGATGGTGTTACAAAAACAGTTTCACCAACAGTAAAACAATCATAATTATCTAAAACATCTCTTCTTATTTCACGCAATATTTCATGAGTGCCTTCCTGCGATAAATAAAACTCACTGCCTGTCAAAACTAACCTTTTTTTACCGTCTTGCAATGAGGATTTATACAAAATATTAATAACATCACAGCGAAAACCAGCTATTCCTTTATCAAGCCAGAATCGCATAATGTCTTTTACTTCTTCTATTACTTTAGGGTTATTATAGTTTAAATCCGGTTGCTTCTTAGCAAAAAGATGAAGATAGTATTCATTCCGTTTTGTATCATATTCCCAACAATCCTCTGCAAAAAAGCTAGTCCAATTGTTAGGAAGCTTACCATTCTTACCAGGTTTCCAAATATAATATTCTTTATAGGGTTCTATATTATCTCTACTTTTTTGAAACCAACTATGTTCATCGGATGTGTGGTTTATTACCAAATCCATAATAATTTTAATATCCCGTTTTTTTGCTTCAGCTATAAGTTTGTCCATATCATCCATAGTTCCATAATCCTTATTAATGGTTCTATAGTCACTAATATCATAACCATTATCAGCATTTGGGGAATCATAAACAGGACTTAACCAAAGAATCCCAACACCCAAATTCTTTAATACATCTAAATGCATAATAATACCCGGAATATCACCTATGCCGTCACCATTGGTATCTTGAAAACTTCTAGGATAAATTTCATACACAACTCGCTCTTTCCACCATTCTCCCATAAAAAGCCCTCTTTTCAATTAATATATTATTCCCTTATCCAATTATTTTATATAGTAAAATTATATATCTTATACCTATATATTTCAATTTTTATTATTTATGTATATATATTTGATTCAATAAAAAAATAGCCTAATTAGACTATTTAAAATTATTATATATACTCAATATTTATTATAATACTTCCTGAACTCTCCCTACTATACCGCTTTCTAGCATAACTTTTATACCATGAGGATGATTAGGTGATTTCGTAAGAATTCTTTGAACCACTCCTGCTGTTAATTTTCCAGAACGTTGGTCTTGTTTTTGAACAACCATAACTTTAGAACCTAGTTTTATATTTTCTCTAATATTGCCTGTCATAAATTAAAATCTCCCTTTTCTCTATTGCATTTATCATACTTTGAATTTATTATAACATACTTTTCTTTCCGCTAGTATGAGCATAATAAATACTCTTAATTTATATAAAAACTCCTGTATCTAAACTTTATATCACAAAATCCATCTTAAAATTTACTAAAACCATATTCTATTTCATTATAAGAATATGGTTTTAACAAAATTATATTATCTTTTATCCGTCTTTAATGGTACTACATCAGAAGTTTCCATAAAAAATTTAAGCATACGTTGTTTCATTTCATTTATTACATTGGTATACGCAATATCATTTATTACATTATTTATTTCTTTAGGATCTTTTTTTAAGTCATAAAACTCATCTAGTTCATATAGTCTATTTACATATTTAAAATCCTTTGTCCTACACATTACAGCCTTACCGTGTTCTGGTCCCTCACTTCTTTGAAGACTTAATCTAGGATAATACAATCCATCAGTTGATTGATCATTTACGCTTTGCATTTCCATACATTGGACTTCATCATGTAACCTTCCACCTTCACAAAAGACTGCATCCTTATGTTCATTTACATCACCTTTGATTAATGGAATAAGTGATTTTCCAAAATGATTCTGTTCAAGGTCTATACCCGTTATATCCGAAACTGTTGCAGGAAAATCTAAAAGTTCAACTAAAGCATCATTTATTCCAGCTTTGATTTTAATATTTGCTGGAGGTTTTATTATAAATGGTACATTTGTTAATGCATCTTCAAATGTATTTTGGTTTTTCTCTACTATTCCATAGTCTCCTGAATAATCTCCATGATCACTAAAAACAAATACTGCTGTATCATCATATAGTTTTTTCTCTTTAATAGCATCTACTATAAGACCAAACTGATAATCTATTCTTGAACACATTCCAAGATATACAGCTCTTAATTCATCCCATCTTTCTTCAGTCCATCCATTTAACTTTTGTCTTTCTTTTATCCCCTTTAAAATAGAAGGTTTTAAATCCCAATTATCTATTTTAATTCTTTCATCTAATTTTTTCTTGTCAATGCTGCTGTACCAAGGTTCTTCTACTCCATATGGTGGATGCGGATATGAAAGTGGCAAATATATGCAAAATGGTTTTTTACCATCATAATTCTTTATAAATTCTATTGCTCCATATACATAATCCCAATCTGAATCATAATATACATCTTCTTGTTTTTTATCTAATTTTCCTGCATAAAAAGAGTAATAATTATCACTTTCCTCATTACCTCTCCAGGTTAAATCATCATGCAAGTTCTTTCTTAGTTCTTTGGTTTTTTTATATTTAACATCACAATATTCACTAAATATTTCAGGATCTTGGCCTGGTATTAAATCATTTTTCCCACCCCACCAAACAAAATATCCATTATCTTTTAATGTTTTTAAAAGAACTGGCTCATCCTTATGTATCATATTATGCATAGTTCTATGGCCTCTAACATGAGGATACCATCCACTCATAAAACTGCATCTACTTGGAGTACATACAGGATTTTGACAAAATGCATTTCTAAAAGAAACTCCATCATTTACGCATATATCATCAAAATTGGGAGTTTGAGAGGCATCATTGCCTAAATGACATAATGCTCCTGCTCTAAACTCATCAGGATTAAATATTATTATATTAGGTTTTTTTTTACTCATTTCTTCAACTCCTTTAGTTATCATTTTATTTATAATCAAAATTCACTTTAGGAATTTTAGCATTAACACTATTTCTCCAATTTGATAATTTAATTTGCATATGTTCTGCCAAATCGGGCATATCATCTACTAAATTAATATTCTCTTCTATATCTAATCTTAAATTATATAGTTCTATTTTTTTATCTTCAAAAAATTCTATTAATTTATAATCACCCATTCGAATAGAAGACCCTGGAGTTCCTCCCTGATTCCCATAATGAGGATAATGCCAATATATTGGTCCTCTTTCAAAATCATTTTTACCTTGTAATAAAGGCATAAAACTTACCCCATCTGTATGTTGTTCTGGTATCAATGGAAGATTAGCCGCTTCAAGAAGTGTAGGATAAAAATCAGGACTAGTTACAGTTTCTGTGCATTTACTTCCTGGGGTTATTACATTTTCCCATTTAATAATTAATGGTTCACGAACTCCACCTTCATACATCCATCCTTTACCATCACTTAATGGTGCATTACAAGTTGGGGACCCTTCTGCTGTAGCAAGTCCACCGTTATCAGATGTAAATATTATTATAGTATTTTTATCTTTGCCGCTTTCCTTTAATGAATCCATCAATTTACCTATATTATAATCTAAACAATAAATTAAAGCTGCATAAACTGGATCTGATTGAATTATTCTTCTTTTTATTCTTTCATCTTTTTTATGCTCACAAGGAAAATAATCACCAGTTACAAAGGGATCAATCTTATCTAACCCTAAATCCTTAGCCTTTTTTTCAAACCTCTTTATATCACAATCTTTAGCTTGAATATCTCCATGAACAGCATAATAACATAAATTCATGAAAAATGGTTTTTCATTATCTGATTTAATAAGATTTATAGCTTCATCTGTTAGCCTATCTGTTAGAAATTCTCCGTCAGGTCCATCTTCAAGTGTTTCTATATGATATGGACTAAAATAGCCAAACAAAGGTCGTCCCCATTCACACCCTGCAATATTTATATCAAAGCCATGATTTTTAGGGTAATATGGTTTATCTCCCATATGCCATTTGCCAATATGATAAGTATTATATCCGCCTTCTTTTAAGGCTTTAGCTAAGCTTTTTTCTTCAAGTGGAAGTTGATGTATATAAGGAGCGTCTATTAATTTACCTTTAGTATGTGCTCCTATCCAATCAGTTACTCCCACTGTTGCTGGGTATTTGCCACTCATAATACTTGCCCTTGTTGGCGAACACACGGGACAAGCTGCATATGCATCTGTAAAACTCATTCCTTCTTTGGCAAGTTTGTCTATATTAGGTGTTTCATAAAATGTACTTCCGTAGCAACTCAAATCTTTATATCCCATATCATCTATTAAAATAAATATTATATTGGGTTTTTTCTTTGTATTCATTATCCATACCTCTATTATATTAATAAATCAAATTAATTTTATTTTTAACCTACTTAAAAAATTTCAGCTTGCTTTTCTCCAGCTTCCACCATTCTTCTTTTAAGAATTTCAGATAATTCTTTTCTTATATCTTTATAATTAACATCTTCCACCAAATTATTTTTTTCATATGGATCATTTTCTAAATCATATAAATACTCTTCTTTATATTTATCGCTTCTTGAATCTTCCCATCCATCTTTATCAAATGCTCTTACTGAAT
>JBGUER010000058.1:14790-16439 GCA_041821285.1 Clostridiaceae bacterium | reverse complement strand
TTTCGGAAGAATATAAATTAGCTTTAAAACATAAAGGTCTTGATAAAAAGAATATAATGAATTTGTCTTGTGCAATGAATATAGTGAAAGTTAAAATTGAAAAAATAGAGTTTTTATCTTCCACTTTCAAGAAATATCCAGGTTCATATAAACAAGTTTTATATTTTTAGAATTGACTAAATGAAATTAATATGGTAATATAATAAAAATCACCTTTAAAGATAGTCCAGAGAGACTAAGAAGGTAAAGCATTTAGCATTATTATGCCTTCCTTTAAAGGAAGGCATTTTTTTATACCTTTAAATTATCCCGAGAGGTTAAAAAGGAGGAAGAATATGATAAAAGGAAAAAGTTTAATTGACCCAACAGATTATACTCTAGAGGAACTAGAGGAATTATTTCAAATTGCAGAAAAAATAATAGAAAATCCTGAAAAGTATTCAAAAGTATGTGAAGGAAAGGTGATGGCTTCACTTTTTTTCGAGCCCAGTACTAGAACGAGATTAAGTTTTGAGGCAGCTATGAATAGACTCGGAGGAAGAGTTATTGGCTTTTCAGAGCCTAATTCTACATCAGTATCAAAGGGCGAATGTTTATCAGACACTATAAGAACAGTGGCTTGTTATTCAGACCTTATAGTAATGAGACATCCTAAAGAAGGGTCAGCTAGAATAGGAAAAGAATTTTCAGATGTTCCTGTTATAAATGCAGGAGATGGTGGACACCAGCATCCAACACAAACTTTAACAGATTTATTAACTATAAAATATCTTAAAGGAACGCTTTCAAATAAAACCATTGGATTATGTGGTGATTTAAAATTTGGTAGAACAGTTCATTCGTTAACTAAAGCAATATCTAGGTATCCTAATAACAAATTCATATTAATATCACCTACAGAATTAAAAATTCCAGACTTTATAAAAAAAGAAGTTTTAGAAAAAAATAATATAGAGTATACAGAAGTTGAAAAATTTGACGAAGTTATAGAAAAATTAGATATTCTTTACATGACCAGAGTTCAAAGAGAAAGATTTTTTAATGAAGAAGATTATATTAGATTAAAAGATAGATTTATTTTAGATAATAATAAATTAAAAAATGCAAAACAAGATATGATTATATTGCATCCTTTGCCAAGAGTAAATGAAATAGCTTATGAAGTAGATAATGATGATAGAGCGGTATATTTTAAGCAAGCTAAGTACGGTATGTATATAAGAATGGCTCTTATAGCTAAAATCTTGGGGGTGGTTTAATGTTAATGGTAAATACTATTAAAAATGGGCTTGTAATAGATCACATAAAACCTGGAGTAGGCCTTAAATTATACAATTATTTAGGGCTAAATAAGGCTAATTTTCAAGTAGCATTAATATTAAATGTAGATAGCAAGAACCTTGGAAGAAAGGACATTATAAAGATAGATAATGTTATAAATCTTGATTATACGGCTATAGGTCTAATAGATCCAAGTATAACAATAAATGTTATAAAAAATGAAAAAATAGTTGAAAAAGTAAAATTAAAATTACCAGAAAAAGTTGTAAACATAATAAAGTGTAAAAATCCAAGATGTATTACTTCAACTGAAACTTATATTCCTCATATATTCCACTTGATAAATAAAGAAAATGGGGAATATAGAT